>CAZSTY010000139.1:0-4427 GCA_964609885.1 uncultured archaeon | reverse complement strand
AAGACCTGCAAGGCCAAGGCCATCGACTTCGACATGCCTGATGAAACGTTGGAGATCAATGCCGGCTCGATCATTCTTGCGACAGGCTACAACCTTCTTGACCCGGCGAGTGTTCCCGAATACGGTTATGGCCGGTATCCGAATGTCGTGTCTGCACTCGAATACGAACGAATGGTCTCCGCCAGTGGACCGACAGGCGGCGTTGTGATGCGTCCCTCTGATGGTCGGGAGCCTCACAGGATTGCGTTTATTCAGTGCGTGGGCTCCCGTGATGTCAATCATTGTTCCTACTGTTCAAGGATATGTTGCACCTACGCCACAAAAGAAGCAATCATCACGAAGGAGCACACACCTGAGGTTCATATTGACATTCTCTACAATGACCTGCGCGCCTTCGGGAAGGGATTCGAGGAGTTTCTCGTGCGAGGTGAGCGGGAGTACGGTATCAACTACGTGAAGGGGTTGCCAAGCGAGATAGTGGAGGACCCCGTGACTCACGACTTGCTCGTGCGACACAGCGACGCCACCGGTCACAAAGTCTTGGTCGACCGCTATGACTTGGTCGTTCTCTGTCCAGCCATGGTCCCCAATGATAACAAGGAACTGTTTGAGAGGTTGAACATCAAGACTGACATTCATGGCTTTGTGTCTGGCGCTGGCCCGTCCATTGAGAGTGTTCGTACCAATGTACCGGGTATCTATATGTGCGGTGCGATGAACAGCCCGAAGGACATCCCCGACTCTGTGGCCCATGCCAGCGCGGCGGCAGCGCTATCGGTCCTTGACATCACTCTGCCGGAGCACCGTGAAACCGAAGAGATTACGGAGCAAGACCTTGACTTGGTCGGTCAAGAGCCTCGCATTGGGGTCATCATATGTTCATGTGGCATCAACATTGCTGGTGTTGTAGATGTGGCGGAAGTGACTAGGTATGCCGCATCCCTGCCCAATGTTGTCTATGCTGAGAACCTGCTGTATTCGTGTTCCTCGGACTCCCAAGAGGTTATCAAAGAGGCCATTCGGGAGCACAATCTGAATCGCTTGGTCGTGGCGTCGTGTACACCGCGGACTCATGAGCCCCTCTTCAGGGCGACAGTCGAGGAAGCTGGTCTCAACAAGTATCTGTTTGAGATGGCCAACATAAGGGAGCACTGTTCTTGGGTACACCAGACGGCAAAGGACGAGGCCACTGAGAAAGCCAAGGACCTTGTCAGAATGGCGGTCGCACGTGCACAACTGCTCGAGCCCCAAGAGGAGGCCGTGACCCCGGTCGAGCCGGCGGCTCTTGTGATAGGAGCCGGAGTTTCAGGAATGTCAGCAGCGGAGCTTATCGCAGAAAAGGGGTTCAAAGTCTACTTGGTCGACCGTGAGGAGCGTGTGGGCGGTCTGCTGCGTGATCTTGGCACTGTGAACTTCGACTTCACTCCGACAGAGAAGATAGTCGCAGACTTCGAGGGCCGAATCTCTGGCAATCCGAACATCGAGTTGATGCTTGGGTCCGAGGTGATAGACGCCCGTGGTTCGATTGGCGACTTCGAGGTGACTATCAAGAGTGGCGACGGTACGCGTGACATCAAGGTGGGTGTTGTGATAGTCGCCACTGGTGCAGTTCCTCTTGAGGAGAAGGGCCTCTACGGTCTACGGGAGCTCCCGGAGGTCATGACCGAAGTCGACTTTAGCCAGAGACTGGCCTCTGGTGAGGGTCTGAAGGATGGCGAAACTTTCGCAGTCATTCATTGTGCCGGTTCGCGGGAGGACGAGTCACTTGAGGGCGCAAGAACATGGTGCTCCAGCATCTGCTGTATGGTCGCCCTTGAGCACACGTTAGAGCTTCTTGAGAAGTACCCGAATTCTCGTGTCTTTCATCTCTACAGAGATCTTAGAGCCTCTTACGATGTTGAAGACAGGTACAGAGAGGCTCGAAAGAAGGGTGTCGTGTTTATCAGATTCGACAAGGACTCTCCGCCCGAGGTCAAGAAGGGTAAGGACAAGGCGCTGCGCGTTGAAGTCGTGGATCAAATCTTGGGCGCGCAGCTTGCCTTGGAGGTAGACCATGTTGTCCTTGCTACAGCAATGGTACCTCCCAAGAAGAACAAGGAGATCTCCGAGCTGTTCAAGGTACCACTCAATACGTCCGGGTTCTTCATGGAGGCTCACCCGAAGCTTCGTCCGGTTGACTTTCAGACAGATGGTGTCTACGTGGCAGGAACGGCGACAGCACCCAAGCGGATAGCCGAGGCGATTGTTCAGGGCCGGGGTGCAGCAGCAAGAGCACTGGTGCCACTTGTGAGCGGTGTACGAAAGGCTGAGGCCATTGTGTCAGTGGTCGATCCTGAGATCTGTGTGGGCTGCGGCACGTGCGAGGTCAATTGCACGTACAACGCAATCGAGGTCGTGCCGGGCGATGGCGGACATGACTATGCAGTGTCCAATCCTGTGCTCTGCCAGGGGTGCGGAAAGTGTGCTGCGGGCTGTCCTGCAGGGGCCATAACAATGAAGCACTTCACCGATGACCAGATCATGGCGCAGGTTCGTGCCGCTCTCGAGGGCATTCCACCCACCGAGTTGAGGATTCTGACAATCGTATGCAACTGGTGTAGTTATGCGGGAGCCGACAGTGCAGGTGTCGCACGCCTACAGCAGCCCACAACGGTGCGCGACATCCGTGTGATGTGCACAGGGCGAGTCAGTGTGACGCACCTCTTGGAGGCGTTTCGTCAGGGTGCCGATATGGTCTGGGTGTCGGGGTGCCATGTTGGCGACTGTCACTATGTTGATGGGAATCTCAGCTTCGAGCGGCGATTCAACATTGCAAGGAAGATCATTGAGAAGGCTGGTCTTGAGCCTGAGCGCCTGCAGTTCACACACATCAGTGCAAGCGAGGGCGCCCTGTGGGCAGAGACCGTGAAGAAGATGACGGAGCTGTTGGAACGCCTTGGTCCAAGTCCGCTGCGCAGGAGGTAGGTGATGCTGGCAATGGAAGAAACGTGGGGCCAGTTCAAGACATTTGAGGGTGCAAAGTTCGAGGTTCTCGATCCTGACTTCACACGTGAGGTCGCAGGTCTGATTGGGGGTCAGGACCTCACAGCCTGTTTTCAGTGTGCAAAGTGCAGCGCAGGCTGTCCGGTGAGTGACAAGGTCAACATTCAGGTTCACGAACTGATGCGGATGCTCCTTTTCGGCCTCAAGGAAGTGCTCCAGACGGACATGGTCTGGCTGTGTACCACCTGCTACACATGTCAGGAGCGTTGTCCCCAAGGGATATCCATCACGGACATAATATTCGGCCTGAAGAACATGGCCTTCCGGAGAGGCATTGCTCCTCCTGGCTATCTGGCCGCCCGCAAGGGCCTGTATGACACCGGCCGACTGTATGAGCCCACTGATTGGGAACGCGAGGACCTTGGTCTTGAGGAAGTGCCCGAGTTCGACATCAACGACATACGCAAGATGTTCGACAAGACGGGTCTGATGAAACTTGAGGAGGAGTGACCTTGACCGAACAGTACGAAGTCTTCTTGGGCTGTGCCATTCCGAACAGATTCAACAACTACGAGAGCTCGATGAGAGCAGTTGCAGAGGCGCTGGACATCGAGCTCTTGGACTTTGAGGGTGCGTCATGCTGTGGCACCGTCGTGCTCAAGTCGATTGATGAAACAAGCTGGCTGGCAATGTCTGGGCGGAACATCGCCCTCGCTGAGAGTCGTGGCCATGACATAGTGACCCCGTGCAACGGCTGTTACGGTTCTCTGCGCGATGTTGACCATGTTCTCCACGAGAACGAAGAACATCGAGAAACAGTCAATCAGGTGCTCAAGACGATTGGACTTGAGTACAAGGGTGAGACTCGTATTCGGCACTTCGTAGAGGTACTCTATGATCTTCGCGACAAGATAAGAGAGAAGATTGTTCGTCCCCTAGAGGGTCTTAGAATCGCGTTCCATCCAGGTTGCCATCTCATCCGTCCGTCAACTGTGGCTGGATTTGACGACCCTGAGCTTCCGCACAAGGTCGATGAGCTTCTTGAGCTGACGGGTGCCGTGAGTGTGCCGTGGACCCTGAAACTGCGCTGTTGTGGCTCACCGCTCCTCATCGCAAGCGAGGACGTTGCCAATAGAATCCTGCAGGAGAAGATGATCTCTGCGAGAGAGGCAGGAGCCAACTGTGTTGTCACTAACTGTCCCGCCTGTCACACACAGTTTGACGTTCAAGCATTGGGACTGACTGATGAGGACGGCAACTCATTGGAGCTGCCCGCACTGTTTGTCACACAGGTCCTTGGCCTAGCCATGGGACTAAATCCAGAAACATTGGGCCTTGAGATGAATCGTGTCCCACTCGACCCAATCGCTGAGATACTTGGTATGTAGGTGTCAATCTCAGGCAGTCTTCAGCCGGCTCTCCCCGTAGAAGATCTCACCAATCTG
>CAZSTY010000138.1:0-4427 GCA_964609885.1 uncultured archaeon | reverse complement strand
GAACAGACGATTTATCTTCATCGCAAAGACAGGCACCCTCCGCAAGCGAACAGAGGTCATATTCGACTTTCCGCTGCTCTACCTGAGCGGCATCGAAGAGGACGGGCGATTTAGGAAGCACTTGGTGCTGAAGCTTAAACAGGGGGATATCAAACTCTCCTGCAACGAGCAGACGCAACGTGTCCTCCCCGATTATGTCGAGATTGCCAAGAGATTTGACCGATACGTACAGACCGACCTACAGAGAGTGCGCAGACTCGAACAGCACGATGTCAGTGCTACTGATGCGCGGATGCGCATTGATGAGATGGTGTACAGCCTGCTCTCTAGGGACAGACATGTTTCATCATCAGAGAGAGCACCACGTAGGATTTCTCGTGCGGGCTGGTCACGGCCCATTGTCGAGAGATCACCCACGATGACCGCCAGCGAACACGACAGGTTCCGTACTGAGTTGGAAGGGATACTTCAGCGAAACGAGGGGTGGGGACTTGGCCCTCGCATCGGTGCCTCGAACACTGAAACCTCTTCCCTGAAACAGACGGCCCAAAACATCGAGAACGAGATTCGAGAAACTATTCACCTCCTCCGGACTGGAAGGATAGTGCCTGAAGACTTTGTGAGGAGGTATCGCGGACTGATGCGCGACTCCTTCGAGATTCGGAGAAGAATGGAGTACTATGGAAGCCATCACATGGGATTGTGACTCACATCCCGAGCTCTTCCTCAAGCGAACGGATCTCGTCCTCCAGCTTCTCGCTCTCGCTCGCTGCAACTCTTGTCGCCGGGGCCTCCGCCACGCCGGCCTCGGCATCAATCTCTGCCATCGCAGCCGCCAAATCCTCTGATGTGACACGACTGTCGGTTGTGGTCTCAAGAGCCTCCTCCATGATCCCGCTCTCAACCTCGAATTCCTCGAGACGCCGCGAGATCTCGTCCAGATTCTCCACCATCTTCTTCGCATCGGTGGCCTCACCAAGAAGGCCTAGGATGTCGGCAACTCGTTCCATTGCGATTCCGATCTTCGCACCTGTCTGTGCCTGATTGATGTGAGAGATTATGCGGAGAAGACGAAGTCGCGACTTGTCCACAGTGAGCGCATAGCGCCGGAGCCGCACCATCTCAGTGGCATACATTCTGTATGCATCCATCTGCCCGCTCTTTCGTGCTCTCACAGCGCGCGCCTTTGTGTCTCGCGCTTCCCGCTCCAGCTTATTGCGCTCACGCTCAAGTTGTTTTGAGAGAACTCTCAGCTGGCTGACTATCTCGGCAATGTCCGGCTTTTTCCTGCCCCAAGTGAAGGCCTTCCTGAACAGACCCAACAGATTTCACCATGTGTCAAAGAGCAGTGCTCTCTGAGGAGTGAGATGCGTCGGCGTTTAAACCTTCGCCGCACCCCGGAAATACGACTGTACACTGCTACGCGGGAAACACTGAAGTTCTTAACAAGATGATGACTACGTGCGAGCTGAACACAGATGTCAGATAGACTTGACCTCGGGCTCAAGGCCATGCTCGACAAGGCCATAGACCTAGATCGGAGAGGTATGACAAAGGAGGCCTGTCAGTACTATCTCAAGGCCAGCAAGATACTGATCAAGATGTCAAATGCGGCCTCGCTGCCCTCAGTGAGAAAGCACTATTTCAAGAGGGCTCAGGAATGCGTCGACCGCGTTCGCCAGCTCTCCGGGATTAGAAGGCGCGCAATGGCTCCCGCCGATGCCGGTATGCGACCAGCTCCAATTGCATCCGAGAAGGGGACCGAAGCGACCGAGGAAACCCCCACCGAAGAGGTCGATGAGGAAACGCAAAGGCTCAATGAGATGATGCTGGACACCGTCATCACCGAACGTCCCGATGTCCGTCTGACTGACGTTGCAGGACTTGAGGAGGCAAAACAGGCCATTCAAGACGCAATCATTGCTCCCATGAAACATCCCGAACTGTTCAGAGGCCGCGTTCGTCAGCCGTGGCGCGGAATACTGTTCTACGGTCCCGCTGGTTGTGGTAAGACTCTCATCGCGAAGGCGGTGGCCGCCGAGATTGATGCGACATTTTTCAACGTTTCAGCCGCCAACATCGTCAGCAAGTGGCTAGGCGAGTCTGAGAAGCTGGTCCATGCGCTATTTGAAATCGCTAGGAAGAATCAGCCCGCGATTATCTTCATTGACGAAATCGACTCGATTGGCACAGCCAGGTCTGGCGACGATGTGGGCGGTGAGAGAAGAATGAAGACACAACTTCTCACTGAACTTCAGGGTCTGGCCAGCAGGTCCGATGAACGCGTCACGGTCATTGGTGCTACCAATCTGCCCTGGCAGCTAGACTTTGCCTTGCGCTCTCGCTTCGAAAAGAGAATACTTGTTCCCCTGCCTGACAGAGAGGCAAGAAAGAGGATTTTTGAGATCCACATGGAGGACGTAGAGGTCTCTCCCAGTGTGGACTTCGGCGAGCTCGCGGACCTTACTGCAGGCTACAGTGGCAGAGACATCAGCATAGTCTGTCGCGAGGCCGCGATGGAACCAATCCGGGACCTCCAACGGGACGGGCGCATGGATCAAGAGGGAGAGATACTGGATGTGCGTCCAGTAGAGCGTGGTGATTTCTTGCGAGCAATTGACAGTATCAAGCCCACGACCTCCCCCGAGGACATCAGAAGATACGTGGAGTGGGCGGAGGTGGCATGATCTGTGAGTACGCGGGAGCGTCCGCGAGAGAAGAAGAAGCCCAAGAAACAGACAGCAACCGAGGCGGTACAGGAGCCTCCTGCTGCCAGAGAGCCTACTCTTGAGAGTGAGAAACCAGTCACGGCTACGGCTGTCACAAGGCCAACCAGACCCGCAACTCAAGTCGCTCAGGCCCCGGCGGTCGAGGAGGCGGCTGTCGCCCAGCCGAGCTGGGGAGGACCCGAGGATGCGGGATGGATGTATCTCATACCACCCCAAGAGCAGGGGCGGAAGAGTTGGAGTGAAGAGTGGGGTGAGTTCCTTCTCGAGTGGGCAAGGGCAAGATGTGTTCACGTCGTTTCGCTGGGAACGTTCATTACAGAGAGTCCATTCAAAGACATCTTCGGAAAGGTCGATGCGTTCAGACTGATTGCAGAGTCGTTGATTGAGAAGGGAACCGGGGAGTGGCTTGATCGGAGAAAAAAGCGGCTCCGAGTATACTGGCGGCCCCTAGAGGACTGGGTGGATGTCATCTACGAGTGGGCCCTTCGCACTGGCCAGACGCTCATCGATGTCAAGTCCCTGATGATTCAAGAGACCGCCCAAGAGTTCTCCACACTCCCAGAAAAGGACCTTCACAAGATTGTGAAGATGATGGTAGATAGAGAGCTGGCTGAGTGGGTGGACAAGAAGAAGGGTGCAGTCAGAATCATAGTGTGACTAGCTTGACTGGGACTCCCGGCTTCTCAAGCCCGGAAAGTAGTATCGGCCACCCGTGCTGTATTTCATATCAACAACCGCCATCCCTGCATCAACCAGACTTGTCAGTACTTGACGCGCATGGTCCTCAGACCACTTGAGGTTCATCATGACCTCTTCTAGGGAAACGTAGCCCTTGCTGGCCGCGAGGTTAATGACATCAGCTTGATCACGACGGAGTTCCAGAGGCCTGAGCTCAACCACCTTCACACCACCACGCAGGGTACGAATCCCGGGAATCAGGCCAGCCTTGGCAACGCGATTGACCGCTTCGATTACATCGTTATAGCTGACAGACTTCAGTTCTGGAAGACGTCTTACGACCTCAACTATGAGCTCTGCAAGGCCCATGAGGCCTTTCGAGGCATGCATCGTAGCGACATCAAGAACTGCCAACCCAATGTAGTCGTAGTACTCCTCTTCAGTCATCCCGTGAAGGTCCCGGGGTTCGGTTGGGTTCAGACCCAGCAAGTGGACAGCCTCAGGGAACCTCTCAAGAATCTGTTCGCGGTACAGGAAACCGCTGACATCAAAGCCCAGCCGACGCATCCTCTCGATGTTCTCACGAACGTCTTGAATCAACGCCTGCGACTCGCGCTGGAACGATCGAATATCCACAGCACCGAGATCATAGAGGCGCTTCAACTGATCGAGCGTGGCAATGGAGGCGTAGAGTTCGGATTGAAAGGCTTCACTCATCGAGCGTCCCTCAGTCATGCTAGCCTGATGTCGTAATCAAGACTTCAACTGCTGGCGCTTTAAGAGCAAGTGTTACGTGACGGGAGCCAGCGACATCCCACGCCGAAACGGTCTAGGGCGTCAACCGGTCGCGGTCTCTGGGAAGCAGAGCTGCCTCACGAATGTTCTCAAGGCCCAAGAGCTGCATCGTCAGTCGCTCCACACCAAGACCAAGTCCTCCGTGTGGTGGTGCACCATACCTGAATGGGTCAAGATAGAATCTGAAGTGGTCAGGGTTGAAGCCCTTCGCCCGAAACCGTTCGA
>CAZSTY010000137.1:0-4457 GCA_964609885.1 uncultured archaeon | reverse complement strand
CCTTGCGGTGCTCAACGGATGGAATCAGTACCCGACATTGGAGAACTTGACACCACTCACTGCGGTGGAATACGGGCCGTACCAGTACCGCCAGCAGAGTGTGTGGACTCAGTACTTCGGTGTGACGGCCTCATTGGCCACGGGGTACCAAATGCCGGAGAACGTGAAGTCCTCCACAGCGTCATACATCACGACCTCTCAGGACCCTGCAGGGCATTTCAGGCCCACGCCCTTCATGGGCGCCCCCGCCATGCAACACACCGTGGCCGCTGTTGAGGCCCTCTACCAACTGGGTGCTCTCGGACAAGTGGAGCATCCTGACAAACTAAGACAGGCTATCCTCAGCGAGTATCGGAACGGCTCGTGGTGTTTGGATTCATGGGACTTGCAGCCGTTCCCAGCGCTCCCGACTGCTGTGGACTGGCTGTCGACACGTGCCGCGCTCCGTGCGGGAGTGCTCAATAGCACAATGGTTGACCAGATAGCCTCAGTCATAGCAGCACGGATACAGTACCATGATCTTGTTGCACTGAGCTACGACATAGCCACACTGGCACTTCTCTCGGCCAACGGGTATGGTGCGTGGCTTGACCTGGTCAATGAGACTACGGTACTAGAGGCGCTTGGGCCAGAGCCGTTCTCAACGGGGTGGTTCAACTCAACAGTTCTATGGCAGCCTATCTTCACGGCAACAGTTGTGAGAATGCTCTCAATCTTAGGCCTTCGGCCAAGAGTCTGGAGCGGAGAAGGGCGGACACTTGCATCCGGTGCCCCTGGGACTGCCGCCCTAGGAGGGTCCATCACTATTGATGTCACTGTGACCTCGTCTACGGAGAATCACACGGTGGCGATTCTAGCGTTCGGAGTCTGGACTCTGTACTCGGATGTTCTGGACTCTGATACGCTCTGGCTAGACGTTCCCTCTGATGCTGAGGCGCTCGGCCCGCATGGTGTTTTTGTCATTGTGTGGGACTATGGTGCCACACGGGCTTCAGCGCATCTGACCGTAAATGTGTCAGGCCAGCTTGCAGGACTTCTCTCTCTCGACTCGACAGATGTCCTAATAGGCGACCCCGTGACTGGCAATGTCACATGGCACCTCGATACAGGTTCCGGGGCTGGGGTCACCAATGTCACTGTTCGGCTGGGCGACCCGCCGTTCTATAGAGAGTGGTACTATACTGAGGAGTCGCCTCTCGACCTCAATGTTCCAACCGACGACTTCTCCGAGGGCGAGTACAATCTGACTGTCACACTCTCTCGTCGGTACTGCGAACCGCTGGTGCTGCAACGGTTGGTTCATCTCTATACTCCCGTGGAAACGTACCTCGATGTGTCAGCGCCCTCCTATGTCGACCTTGGCGAGTCTGTGGTTGTGAACTGGACTCTCCGAGTTACCTCAAACGGTTCTATTGTGACAGGGAAGACGGTAAGCCTTCGTATCATGGACGCCGCAAATCAGACTCTATGCCATGCGACCAACGACACAGGTCAGTTTGTCTGGATCCCTACGTCACGCGGAAACTACACTTACACACTTGAGTTCAGCGGGAGCAAGTGGTACGCTCCCTGCGAGGCCACGGGCGTTGTCACGGTCTACGAGGGTACCACGATTAGCGTGCTATGTGAGGCGAACTATACTCAGTACGAGAGTGTCACACTTGAGGCCCTACTCATCGACCAGAGCGGCTTGTCACTACCGTTTCAAGATGTGGTATTCACAGTCACATCTCCCTCGGGTAAGACAGCTCTCCAGGCGGCGGTGTTGACGAACTCCTCAGGTCAGAGTTCGGTCTCTCTCAACCTGACCGAGAATGGGATCTACACGTTCATGGTCGAGTATAATGGCGGACTGTTCTTGCGTGCCAGCTCAAACAGTACGACCTTCGTTTCGTGGATCGGTTCGGTCCTGTCCGTCGAAACGACGGTCTCGCGAGCGTACGTAGACGAGGCATGCCACATCCTCGTCACGCTACATGACTCACACTCCGTGCCACTAGCTCAACGAGAGGTTGGACTGACAATCATATATCTTCCATCGACGGTAGTTGCGCGCTACGTTCTTGTTACCGATGCGGACGGCACCGCCAATCTCTCATGGACCCCACAGACCGCCGGCGAGTACGCTCTACAAGCTGTGTTCAACCGTACCGCTTCTGTCGGCGGCTCGAACGACGAAACGCGGGTTGAAGTCTGGATTCCTGTCACACTGACGATTCAGACAGGGGCACACTCCCAAGTCGGAGTGGCCAACTGGATACAGGTGTCAGCGACGGACCATCATGGTGACCCCGTTTCCGGAATAAAGCTGCAAGTCGTAGTTTCCGGACCAAGTGGCGAGAGCGAGGTTCTGCATGGTGTGACGACTGATGGGCACTGCAACTGGACATGGACACCCGTGAGTCGTGGTCCTAGCGCGATACTGGCCAACGGTCAGCCCCTGGGCTGGTACAATGCTTCGAATGCCCAGCTGACAACAGATGTCTATGAAACGCCTCTGGTCAGCATCCAGATTGCTGACGAGCCGCTTGCTCCAAGTGTGGTAGACGTATCTATCGTTGTGACTGGTGTCAACGGGAGCCCCATCGCCTCCTGTGCTGTTGAGGCTCGTGTCTGGCTTGGCGGCGACATTGTCTTCAACGACACTATGCAGACAGATGCAGAGGGTTCAGTTCACCTAAATGTCAGTGTCAACGAACCGAGCTCCCTCACAATCGCAGCGTGCCTCCCAGCTCAGGAGTGGCTCTTGGAGTCGTCGTCCGAACTCAACCGGACAGTGTACGGCGCAACCACAGTCAAGATAATCCTGCCTGGACAACCCGTGGTTCAGGGAACAACACTTGGAATCTTGGTGTCTCTCGAGGACTGGGCAGGAGAACCAATGTCTGGTGCAAATCTGACACTGATGATCCTTAGACAAAACGGCACAATCGTTGTTGCCGAAGGCCTCCTCACAAGTGAGGATGGAACCACGGTCTTCCCGTACGAGTTCACCGATGTGGGCGATTTCACGATCAACGCAACATTCGCCTGCGATGGAACGAATGGCCGTGCCACAAGTGCGGTATTGCAGCGGGTCTACGTCACCCCCAATCTTGTAGTAGACAGCCCCTCGATTTCAGAGGCAGGTATGGCCTACAAGATCTCGATTCTATTGCTCGATGCGTTGGGAGACCCAATCTCTGGAAGGACAGTGTCCGTTTCCATCAGTCAAAACGGCGTCCTCGATTTCCAAGCACAGACCGTTACTGACACGATCCCAGTAGTGGTGTCGTGGTATCCCAGTGAGCGGGGTCAGGCAGTGATCACAATCACTCACGTTGGTGATGTCTACTATCTCTCCAACAGCACAACAGTTTCCACCACGATCTTTGAGTCTGCGACAGGCACCGTGACGGTCTCTGATGAGTCTATCGACTACGCTGAGAATGTGACTATCACCTATACGTTGAGTATTGCGACCACACCCGAGAGCGTTGCCATCTTGTTCGAGGTGCTGAACACTGAGTTGGTGCCAACATGGAACTTCACAGCCAAGACGAATGCCTCAGGAATCGCACAGGTGACATACATGGCTGCGGATGCCACGGGAATTCTCACGATTCGGGTCGGCCCGACCGAGAACCAGTTCTTGATGGGCGGAGATGTCCAGACCCAGGTCACGGTAATGTCGAACCCATCCGTCGGTGTTCTCTTCTATCCCCGCGAGCCATGTGTTTCTGAAACCGTCAATCTCACAGTGAATGTGGTGAACGAACTGGGGATTGGAGTCGACGGCATCCAAGTGTCAATCACCATGCATGATCCGCGCGGCGAGCCTATTCGACTCGGTGTCTTCAGCTCGTCCGTTTCTGTGAGAATAGTCGATGGCGTGGGCATCCTGTCATTGACCCTTGAGACTCCCGGTCTATACACAATTCAAGTTACTTTTGCAGGGTCGCAGACCGTGCACTCGTTCTCATATGTGTACCAGCAGATTCTCTTCTCGAGGACGCACATACAGCTCACAAGCGTGACTACTGACCTTGTGGCGGGCGAGAATATCTCTCTGACCGTGGAGCTGACCGACCACGAAGGCACGGCCCTAGCTGGCTACACAGTGGCGCTGAGACTTCAAGGACCACAAGACTTGGATGTCACACTCGAACGTATGACAAATCAGACCGGTCATGCTAGTTGGGAGTACGTGGCCAACTACGAAGGTGCTTGGCAGCTGCATGTGACGTTTGGTGGGGTGGGCGTTCACCTAGCAGCCGCTACTTCGTTGATTGTGGATGTGAGGAACGGGGTCGCGATTCAGATTGACACAATCTCGTCCGGCGAGGTTGTTGCGGGGAGTACACCATTCGTCATTGCGGCACTGCTGACGGACACGGACGGCGATGTACTGGAGGGCTTCTCCTTGGAGTTCCGCCTCCATCATGAAACTGCGGGACTATGTGCTGACGGGACTGTGA
>CAZSTY010000136.1:0-4513 GCA_964609885.1 uncultured archaeon | reverse complement strand
CGACCACTATTTCGCGGGTGTCATCATCGAAGTACCCCGGTAACAGTCCCTCCGCAATTCCCCTTTTCACCAGTGCCTCGACCTTCTTCTCGGGCAAACCGGTGCTCTCTGACAGGCTTCTCACTGAGATGGCGAACTCTGACTCGAGAGAAGTTCTGACGAATCCGAGAAACGCAAGCTTGAAGTGTTCGCGAATCACTGCCATCTCATCCCTGTCCACCACCCTTGCCACGGCCGCCTCAATGTACATGTCGGCGTCGCCGAACTGGTATTCGCTTAACATCAGTGCAAGGTTGATCAATTCCTTTGCCTCGCCACGGGTCGTTTCGGCTGCAGCGTGTATCAGATGTCTTGCCATGTCAATGTCCCCGCCCAGAATAGCGCAGAACGCACCCTCCACAAATCTCTTCGGATTGCGTTCCTCTTCTGCTGCCATAATGTATGCCTCAGAGGCTATCTGGCAGTCGATCTCAAACTTCTCGTACTCTCCCTGTTTCATCCACACATGGCTGGCCTTCATCATGGCCTCG
Source organism: uncultured archaeon (assembly GCA_964609885.1). Classification (GTDB taxonomy): domain Archaea; phylum Asgardarchaeota; class Thorarchaeia; order Thorarchaeales; family Thorarchaeaceae; genus B65-G9. The sequence continues at coordinate 3,983 of CAZSTY010000136.1, read as the reverse complement.
GCCGCGTCAGCGTAGCGGTGGCATAACATACCATGCTCATACGCACGCTCGTAACAGGTAGCTGCCTTTGAGAATGACTCCCATCTTTGCCAGCACTTCGCCGCCTCAATGAATGTGTCCATGGCCTCACTGTTCAAGCCGTCAGAGGCCATGTCTTCGGCTAATTGTTCTCTCACGCGACAGTCCGATCTCTGCATGTTGCACAGGCTCCGTGGGCACGGGGAGGCGCGTCCTCCCCGTACTCGGGCTTGCTATCTGTCTGAGGTGATTCTCCCGTCCTTCATTCTGAGAACTCGTTTCGCGTACTTGACTAGGTCCTCATTGTGTGTGACCAGCACCACGGTCATCTTCTTCTCCTTGTTCAGACGCGCGATGATCTTCAGGATGTTCTCGCCAGTCTTGGAGTCGAGGTTTCCCGTAGGCTCATCACAGAACAGGATTGGAGGACTATTCACGAGAGCACGTGCGATGGCGACTCTCTGCTGCTCTCCCCCGCTCATCTGACGTGGGAAATGATCTTTCCGCTCCAACATGTCCACTTCTCGGAGGACCTCGAGAGCCATTGCCTCCTGTTTCTCCTTGGGAATCTCCTTTGACGGCCAGAGCACGGCCTCAACATTTTCAAACGCGGTCAGGTCCTCGATGAGAAGGAACGACTGGAACACAAAACCAATCTTCTGAGCACGGAGTTTGGGCATATCGCGCTCGCTAATCAATGTCACGTCAACACCGTCGATCAGTACCCTCCCCGAGGTGGGTGCCTCTAGACCCGACAACACGTGCAGGAGTGTTGATTTTCCGCAGCCTGATGGACCCACGACGGCCACGAATTCTCCCGGAAAGATCTCAAGGTTTACGTCTTTGAGAGCTGCTACGGTCTTCTTTCCCCTACCGTACTCCTTGTTCACGTCAATTGCTTGGATTATTGGATTGGCCATAGTCTATTCCTCCCTCAACGCCCTCATCGGCGGTATCTTCATAGCTCTCCATCTCGCCAACGCAAGTCCCGGAAGCTGCAGAACGACCACATAGAGCAGGGTCCACAGCATGGGCACGGCCCCTACCACAATGAGCTCCTGGAGGTCTCTGAGAAGCCCAAAGTCTGTTTCAAAGTACGCAACTATCCCCAAGATCTCAACGCTGAGCTGAAACACAACTAGGTACGCGGATATGGCAACTATCATGACCTCTCCAACGAGCAGGAGAAGGATCTCTGAATTGCTCCATGAAACACACTTCAAGATGGCTATGTCGCGTGCTCTAAATTGGCTGATAAGGATTGCATAGACTGTTGCAACAATGAACGCCATTGCTAGCCACGGCCACTCGGCGCCTGGCGTCATCATCGCAGCCTGCAGCCCCTTCCCCACAGATATGAACAGGATCGCGTAGATTATGATGAATGCGATGACCCGCTTTCTGGCGCGAAACGCCAGTCTGAAGCTCTTGAATAGAATTCTCAGATTCAAGGATGGGATCCTCCATGTAGTGATGGCGGGCGAGGGGTGCCCACGTTTGTTAAAGTGTGTTGTGGGGGCGGAGGGCCAAGTGCGGTGATCTCAACCCGTACTCTGCTCTTGCTTGGGTTCCCGTTCGCTGAGTGAGACCGTCGGTATCCCGTTCACCCACAGCTCCCGCATGAGTAGGTCACGTATTGCCACCCGGATCACTTCGCTGCGGGACGGGTAGAGACCCAATTCGACAAGTCTGTCGATTCCATCCACGTATAGCTCACTCATCTTCACTGTAATGAGTCGCATTTGCATTCCTCCCGGCGAGTGTCACCGTGGTAATACCACCTATAATGCTTCCGCCTCAGAGCATCATTGGCGCCAGATTTTGGGCATTGGTGTGAAAAAGGCTTAATACCGGCAGGCTCCCCCGACCTCTGGGACTGGTATCGCAGAAAGCAGGGACCCTACGACAACGTCCCCACTCCGTCATTGATACCACCACCGGGGTGACGCCGTGTCCGAGAGCTTTGACCTGATGCGCAAGGTTGTCATGATTGGGGCTGGTGGGAGTGGGAAGACCGCCATTGTCAATCGTTTCCTGACACAGAGATTCACCGAGCAGTATATCGTCACGATCGGGTCACAGTTTGCCGTGAAGACCGTCGAGGTCGAGGACGGTACTGGTAAACGTGTTGTTGTCAAACTCTTGGTGTGGGATCTTGCGGGCCAAGAACGGTTCGACTTCATCAGAACCAGCTATTACAAAGGTGCTAGGGGTGCCCTGTTGGTCTATGATGTGACTCGCAAGAGCACATTCGTGGAGCTACCCAAGTGGATTGCCGAAACAGAGTCGGCTCTCGGAACTCGCATTCCGATTATTCTTCTTGCCAACAAGGTTGACCTCGTGAACGAGAGAGTGATCTCTACCGAGATGGGCAAACAGTTTGCTGAGGAACACGGTCTTAATGGCTATCTTGAAACAAGTGCTCTCACGGGACAGAACATCGAAGAGGCATTCCACCTCCTTGCGCGAGAGAGCATCAGGTGATTCCTCGTCCTAGCGCAATACGTTACGCTTATTGGGTCAAGCAGGCGCCCATTCTCCATATCACTCACCAGTGAGATGAGTTAATGATGAACGGCACCACACTCGACTTGAAACTACTCGAACAGCTCTGCAACGCGTTTGGTCCCAGCGGATTCGAGCACGAGGTTCAGAGGATGGTTCGGGATCATGGCAGTAAGTTTGCTGACCAAGTCCTATATGACAGAATGGGCTCCGTGGTCTTTCAGAAGGGCAACACCGGTCCCAAGATAATGATTGCCGGGCATGTTGACGAGATTGGATTTGTAATCACTGAGATAAACAAGAAAGGTTTCTTGAAGTTCCATCAGCTCGGCGGCTGGTGGGACCAGACGCTCCTTGCACAGGAAGTTCTGATTCGCCCCTCCCAGAGCGACGAGAAAGTGATTGGAGTAATCGGCGCGACGCCGCCCCACATCTTGCCGCCAGACGCCCGGAACAAGGTCGTAACGAAGGACAAGATGTACATTGACATTGGCTGCACATCGAAAGAAGAGGTGGAGGAACTTGGCATCCGAGTGGGCGACCCTGTGGTGCCCTATGCTCTCTTCAGGACCATGAAGCGTAAGCGCAAGGAAAAGAAGGACCCTGATGACAAGGACTCTGAGGAAGTGGTCCGTGACGTCACCGTTGCTGTGGCCAAGGCGTTCGACGATCGCATTGGTGTCTTCATCGCCCTCGAGACCCTGCGACGCCTGAGCGAAGAGGGAATCGACCATCCCAATACGGTCTACTTCGTTTCAACAACGCAAGAAGAAGTGGGTCTTCGTGGTGCGAGAACCGCAGCTCAGATGTTGCAACCTGACATCGGCTTTGCTGTGGATGTTGATATCTCTGGTGATGTGCCAGGAGCAAAGGGACTTGTCCAGAAGATGGGAAAGGGAGTTTCAATATCTGCGGGCGATGGCTCGATGATTCCCAACCCTCGCCTCAGGGGCTTCGTGCTGGGCATTGCGGAGGAGAACGATATCCGGCACCAGCCCGCCTTTCTCAAGGCTGGTGGGACAGATGCAGGTGTGATCCACATCACCGGAATGGGTGCGCCGTCTCTGTTCATCGGTATTCCAACTCGTCACATCCACTCTCACCACAGCATTCTGGATCTTAGCGATGTTGAGAATGCCATCAATCTCCTTGTCGAAACTGTAAGAAAACTCGATGCAGAAACTGTGAAGAGCTTCACACAGATATGAGTCACAAGGAATAATCTGAGGAGAGGTGGGCGCTACCCTAACTAGCGCTCCCTCTTTCCCTCGATGAACTCATCAACTCTTTTTCTTGCTTCAAACTCGTCAATTTGGTAGCGTGGGTGCTTGAAGCTGTAGGAGCTGATACTTGATAGTTCACCGCCGATGCCACGATCAAGAGCAATCTTGATTGCTCTGACCACATCAATGATGACTCCTGCCGAGTTGGGGGAGTCCTGTACTGAGAGTTTCAGCGTG
>CAZSTY010000135.1:0-4585 GCA_964609885.1 uncultured archaeon | reverse complement strand
AGCAAGATTGAGATTAGATAGCCGTACCTCACAGCGTAGCCACCGTCAATGGGGCGGTGGAGTAGGTAGAGCTCCTGAAGGCGGCGGGCTGCATTGGTGATTGACTGCTTCGACATCTTTTCGCCGTAAATGTCTTCCATGAGATCGCGTATCTCACGGGGCCTCATAATCGGACCTTTCAGCTGAGCAAGCAGAGCCTGCAGAACCGTGATGCCCATCCGCATCCTTGGATTCATGAGTTTAGAGAAAGCGACATCCATGTCCGGCCACATACCGCCTCAACCGACTGCGGTAAACGTATGGCTGGTGAAAAACCTTTGGCCTCGGCCCCAGGAGGCCACAGAGGGCCTCGTACGGCGATGAGTCAGAAGATACGTGTACTAGTACACGCAGAAAACATGTTAAGGAGGACCTCCTCGTGCTGGAGTGGGATTGTCTTTGAGCAACGACATTGACAGGATCATCTTCGTTCCGGTCATCCACACGGACGCCGAGAGCGTGGAGAAGGTGAGGAGCATAATCCGGAGCGTCCGTCCCGACGTAGTGGCAGTGGAATTGGACCGAGAACGGTACGAACAGATTCGCAACCCGCCACCCGAGGACGTGTTGCAGCAGATGTCGCCCACCGGAGATGTGGTTCAGGACCTCATGCATCACATTGCGGTCCTAGAGAGAAACTTGGGCAGCCTTGTAGGGTCTGACGCCGGTGCAGAGATGTTGGCCGCCATTGAGGAGGGCTGGGCAGTCGGTGCAAAGATAGCTCTGGTGGACAGGCCACTCCAGGCAACCATTCAGGCCCTCATGCGCGTTCCACTCGATGAAGTGTATCGATTCGCAGAACTGATACCCAAGGCCGCTCAGGAGATTGACAGCGGAGAGGCCAATGAAGTCGTTTCCACTCTGCGGGAAGAACAAGGCGTCGCAGAGATCATGTCGCAGTTCAGAGAGCAGTTCCCGAGTATAAGCCGCGCACTCATCGATGAACGTGATGAGTATGTGGCACGTGCTCTCGAGACCATTCTGGACGATGTGGAGGGGAAGATTGTGGTCGTTCTTGGTGCAGGCCACGTGGAGGGCGTTAGGACAAAGCTGGAGGAGATTCTGAGAACCAAGGCTGCGAGCTAGAGGTCAAGGACCCTTATCAGCTCGTCCACTCCCTCACCAGTCTTGGCGCTCACTCTCACAACGGGAAGTGTCGCATCAATCTCACGGATGTCACGCACAAGTGAGTCGACATCAAACTCCAGTGCCTCTGCGAGATCCACCTTATTGATGACAACCATATCGGACCGCTTAATCGTGAGCGGATGCTTGCGAATCATGTAGGGCCCCTCTGTGATGCTCACCACCACTATCTTCTTCTCTGCACCCAAGGGATACCCTGCTGGACAGATGAGATTTCCCACATTCTCGATGAACACAAGATCATACTTTGAGAGATCGACCTTCTTCAGGGCCACGCGGACCATTCGTGCATCGAGATGGCACGCAGTCTGAGTGTTGATCTGCACCGTGTCCACGCCGTGCGAGGCCACACGATCAGCATCGATTGTGGTCGCAAGGTCACCAGCGACCATCAGAATCCTATACTTGTCTGCCAAGCGTTCGCATAGTGTTTCGATGAGCATCGTCTTTCCAGTGCCGACAGAACCCATGACATCAATGGCTCGGATGCCATGCTGCTCGAAGATTGATGCGTTGATTGCAGCTGCCTCTTCATTGGCCCCGAATAGGTCCTTCCTCACGTCAATTGTGATGGTCTTGTCAGTCACTAGCTGACCTCCGAGTCCTGCAACTCTGTGGTTTCAGTTTCAAGGTTTGGGTAGAGGTAGTTCCCGATTATTGGTCGGATGACAGATTTCTCAAGAATCAGTGCAACGACTGCCCACAGAGCAGCCTGCGCTGCGTCAATCATGGCGTATATCACTGAGAGCTCGAAGGCGTCAGTGGCACCGGCAAATATCGTCATGGTGGGGACAAAACCACCGATTATCGCGCCTCCCACGACTACAATCATCCAGTATTTCCAGTCATCGCGATCGGATGTCACATGGATTGCGTAGCCGGTCCCAATCCCGAGGCAGATATTTCCAATCATGGGCAGAATCGGTACTTCACCGCCGGCGAAGGCCCCGCCCATCCCGACGACCGCACCCACGAGAATTCCACCGGGGACTCCACCGATGATGCCGCCGAGTTCCGAAAACATGAAACCGGGAGTCAGCTCCAGCCACTCCGGTATGACTGGGATTCGTACAACAAGCCGCACGGCAGCCCCAAGTGCTGCAATCATTGCCAGTGTGGTCAGAGCCACAACATTCTTGCGAAGAGGTAGCTTCTTCATTAGTGATGCACCGTGCGCCCTATTGGGTCGCGCCCGGCCACCTGCTCAATAAGAACCTTCTGGTTTCTTGGTACCACCTGTCGAGCTGTTCGAGTATTCTCTGTTTTACTTCTTCTGTTGACACCGCTCGATAGATATAGTAATATCCGCCACGAGGGAAGGTGCGTGCCTCCCTCACCACCAGACCCTTCTCGTGGAGCCGGCTCAGTACCCTCTGAACAGTGGTTCGGTCGCGCTTCACAATCTTGCGAATTTCTTCCACCGTCTTCTCGCCGTCGAGAAGAGAGAAGTACGTCTGAACCTCTGTGGTCCTGAGACCGCACGCACAACACAGGAAGTCGGACGGCGTTTCAAACTCACGTACAAAAATGCCGTCCAAAGGATCATGAGTCGTCATCGTTCGCCGGTAGTGACATCGAGCATTATCGTATAAGGGTTGTGCAATGTGCTTGCACATCCGCAATAATACTGCCTTTGAAAAGAGCACAATGGGGGGGCATATGTGGGTGTACACTCCAAATGGACTTCCGCCTGCCTCACACGGGTTCTCAGAATGAGGAGAGTGTCAAAGACACAGGCTACTATTGCTCTCTTGATGGAACAGAGACTGCGACATGGCCGCCGACTGACACCCGAGATTCAACATATTGTCGTTCGAGGCGACTGAATGCAGCTGGTCAACACGAATCTATAGACCCGGGAACCTCGCGCCCACGGGAAACGGTATTCGAACCTGGCCCGTGGATTGCTCCTGAGGCGGGAAGCCCACACCTGAAGCCGGTCAACCTTGCGCCCCTGAAAGGTGTTCTTGAGTCAGACCCGATGAGATCAAGGATACTTCGAGTGCTTATCGAAGATGGCGGGTGGGTGACCACATCTGACCTCCTCAAGGTTGCACGGCAGGTGAGGCCAATCATAGGAGCCGTCACGATTGGCACTATCCTGAGCGGCCTCAACGATCTCGTTTCGGCGCGCCTTATTCTGAGCAGGAGCCCCTTGGCCTCGGGAATGGACTGGGCTGAATGGCGCATCAACCCTGATTGGCTTGAGCCAACAAGAAGATTGCTTCAGATGCTGACTCGAGCTAGGCTACGCGAGGCACGGAGAGAATAGACTTACTCAGATTTGAGTAGCGTAACCGCCATGAGTAAAGTTATAAGAGGGGGCGGCTCCCGTCAGCCCATGCAAGAGGCACAACTTACCACCAAGCAAGAGCGTGACGATGAAGCCCTCGAGCTTGTTGAGGAGAAACCGGGGAGCACAATCGCAAAGAAGATTGCGGCAGCAGCAGAGCTCGCTGCACTCTCGGTTGCTGTTTCGCCAGTTGCGACGTTCTTGCCGAGGCTGAACTGGGGTATTGCCATCTTTGACCCAGTCTCATTCTTCTGGATCGCTGCATTTCTCATCGGCGGACCGTACGTTGGAATTGCTGCGTCAATTGCTGGCACGTTCACACTGTTCTTCACTGACCCCACTCTGGTGGGTCCGGCCTTCAAACTCGCCGCCACGCTGCCGTTGATAATCGTACCAGCTGTTTACGTCAAGCTGCGGGGAAGGGACAGAGGCGGTGAAACTCTGTCAAACGTACGGCTCTACGCGATCCTCATGCTGGTTGCATTTGTTGTGAGATTGGCAGTGATGGTGCCAATCAACATCGTCCTCGTTCCGATCTTGATGGGCGTCAATGATGTGACATTCATTGTTCAATACACGGTGTTGCTCAATACGCTGCAGAGCTTCTGGGATGCTCTTGTCCCGTTCGTAATCGTACATCGAACACCCGTGTTCAAACACTTCAGACTATGGTAGTCTTGGAATGACAGCCGGGAATTAGTTAAATACACAGCATGCCCTACCCCCTCTCGCACGTGCTTCGCAGGAGTGCTTGTGATGGTCAGGCGTTGTGCATTCTGTGATAGTCCTGTCCCTGCAGACGCCACTGTCTGCCCAGTCTGCAAGGAGGAGATAGCAGAGGAACGTCTTGAACGCCTGCTACCCCTGCTGCGACGACCGGAGTCGCCTGAGATACGCATGATGAGTCCTGTGGAGAGGCTGTGGGGAGTCATCAGGCGTCCGGCGCCAACATACCGCGACATTGCACAACGCCCAGACACAGCGGGCCCGATGTTGATCATTATATTCAACGCATTGATAGTTGCGGCCTACTATCTTGCCATATCCTCGAAGTTCACCGTTCCGGTCATGGTTAACAACACGCTGGTAGAAACCTCCGTCCTCTCC
>CAZSTY010000134.1:0-4585 GCA_964609885.1 uncultured archaeon | reverse complement strand
AAGAGAAGCCACGGGCAGGCGGACAGCCAAGTCGCCCGCCCGTACGACAGATGTGAGGCCCATTATCAGTAGGAGGCAGTCTCCACCTTCCACTCTCCCTTCTCCTTTCGGAGGTGGATGGGCACGGGCATCCCCCTCTGGGATCCGTCCCGATTGTGGCGCTTGAAGAAGAGTTTGCAGTAGTCGTCTTTCTCGATGTCTACGCGGTCGAAGGTGTAGTATACACCGTATTTCTCGTAGTATCCGCGTCCTGTCTTCCACCAGTAGTCCGCTGAGTCACCGTGAACCGAGTTCAGGGCACCTCGCTTCCTGTCCTCGGTCAATGTCTCTGCCCACTTCTTGATGTCACCCTCCTTCAGAAGGTCGTAGTGGCGCTGTGCGACTTTGATCGCGTCTTCAATTGACATGGTGCTCCACCATTCTCAAGTATCGCATTTCTTCATGTATGAGCGCAATTAAGACTAGTTGTCACGTCTTCTCTGACACCACCAAGCTACGAGCGTGCATCGAGATGGACTACTGAGCCGTCGCCAGATGCGCGCCTCATCAAGAGCGATACTGAGGTCATGGGGGGTCCGGGTCATGAATGGAACACATGGTGCCTGTCTTCTTGAGAATGATCACGATGTGCATGAGTTCCATCGTGAGCGCCGAAGGGGGCGCACTTGCTGGCGCCCCTAATGCGCCTGTGTGAAGCCTGTGAGGACTCAGATTGGCAGGCCAAGCAGGTCGAAGACGCCAATCATCTTGAGGGCCATGTAGATCATGACCACGATGAAGATCCATTTGAGGGCCTTGGCGTTTATCTTGTGCGCGATATGTGCACCGACCTGTGCCATGGGGATGCTCGTCCCAGCTAGTAGCACCCACTGCAGGAGATTTACGTAACCAATTGAGAACTCCGGCAGACCAGCCACTCCGAGGCCAAGAATCATGTAGCTGAGGGCGCCTCCCAGAGATGTGAATATCATCATCGCGGTCGAGGACCCAACAGCCTCGTGCATGTGGAAGTTGAGAAAGATGACCATCACCGGGACGACCAAGACTCCGCCTCCAATACCAATCAGTCCCGTGACAAAGCCCAGCACGATGCCCCAGAAGACATACGCGGCCATATTCTGATTGACCTCACCCTCAACTCGAAGGGGCTTTGCTGTCATCATTCTCAATGAGCCGAGGAGTATTGCAGAGCCGAAGATCACCTTGAGGACTGCACCTGGGAGCTGAGAGGCCACGAACGCGCCGAAGAAGCCTGATGCAGCTCCGACCACTCCGAGAGTGACAGCCGGTTTCCACAGTACGGCCCCCTTCTTGTTGTGTCGGAACGCTCCGCTCACAGCCGTGGGCAGCACGACCAGTAGATTCGTTCCAAAGGACACTCTTATCGCGATGGTCGGGTCGATGCCGCTGGCCACCAAGATGTAGTACTGTACTGGAATCATTATGAAGCAGCCACCGACACCCAGCATGCCTGAGACCGCTCCCACCGCAGCACCAGTTATCAGCAGTGCAAGCATAAACAATGGATCCATTTTCATCACTCCACCGCGTCGCGGCCGCGCCAGCCGCTTGTCTCGCTGTGCCGGTCGTGACATCGAATATCGGGCATCCACGATATTTCAATATAGTGATGGGGCTCAGTCGATGGTCACGATGTCGCCAGGGCTGACAGATATTCTATTAGCTGCGGAGCCGTTGCGCAGTGAGATCTCAAGGGTTCCTGCGCTCCCTGTCACCAGAAACACGTCACCGAACGGAGCCTCTGCGTACGTGGGGTACCAGCGAATGGCACGTTCAACCCCGCGGATGTTGAGCCGGTAGACATCCTTGTCCAAAGGAGGTATGTTCGTGACCACGTTGCCGAAGTGATCGACACGCACAATCTGCCCCTGTCGCCCCTTCAGATGGAAGTCCAACTCTATTGACAGGCCCTCGATGTACGGGCCAAGCATGCGGCCAGCCCCACCCTTGTAGAGATATGCCGCCATGGGCGCGAAGACATCCCTGCCGTGAAATGTCCTTGATGCGTCCTTGCGGACCTTGATAGAGAAGACCTGTTCAATACCGTCCTCTGAGGCTGCGGGATAGAGGAGACCATTGTCGGGTCCGACAAAATGGTAGTGCTTCGTCTTGACGACCACCGGACGACGCTCTGTTCCCACACCGGGGTCAACTACTGCGAGGAAGATTGTTCGTGGCGGGAAGAACCTGTAGCTCCGTTTCAGAACCCAAGCTCCCTCGATGACCGATTGGGGCGTGATAGAGTGAGTGAGATCCACCAAGCGGACATCCTCACAGATGCTGTAAATCACACCTTTCATCATTCCAACGTACTCAGACTCGCCAAAGTCCGTCAGCAGGACTATCATCAGTTATCACCAAGAGGGAAGGAGTGCGGTGAAACACAATCGTATGTACCCTATTCTACCTTTACCAGACGTACCTCGTTATAGTCGGTTATGACACGGATGTAGCCTCGTAGCATCTCATCCACCTCGGCATCACCAGTGTCTACCTTCAGAGTCTTGCCCTCAATGCCACGAAGCTTGCTGGGGGTACACAGCACCAAGATGTTGTCCTTGCCCACCATGCGGATGATCTTCGGACTGATCTGCTGGTTTCCCCTGCCAAAGAGCATCCCCTGGTGGCCAATAGGTGACACCACTATCCATGTCTTGGCCGGATTCGTGACGAGCTCGAGTAGCTGCGCCTCATTCACGTCATTGAAGACCTCGCCATCACGATAGACATCGACCCCTAGAGTCGTCTTCTTGATCTCCAGCAGGTCGGCCACTGTCTTGACAGTTGTACCAGGGCCCAGAATGTATGTTCCACCAGGTTCCATGCTGTCGATGACGTATCGCGCAATCGCCTCCTGTGCCTCGTGCTCATTGACGGTCTCAGGACTCGCCTGTTTTGCGCCCTGAAACCGGGCAGGAACAGCAGGTCCCTTAAGGTACCCATATAGGCGTATTATGAACCTGTCCTGCCGGAATGCCTCTTCATCAGCGTCCATGACCTCAAACTCTGCCGGTGTAGCCGTCCCCTGCGCAACCAGCCGGACTACCTCAGCCGCGTCCTTTGGGTTGACAACGAAGATCCCAGAATACATCTTGACCCCAGAGGGCACCCCCAAAACCATGAGGTCGTCCAGCCCGTTCTGATTGATGCTGTCGAGAATGTCTCGTGCAGTGCCGTCGCCACCAACAAAGACAATGAAACGCACCCCGGCATTGTAGAGGGCAACAACCGACCTCCTCGTGTCCTCAGCGGTAGTTTCATTCCCAACCGCAACGTCAACGGTTTCAAAGGGCAGGTCTCCGTCGGCGGCCACGTCGGCGCCCATGGGTGCTGGCACAGTCACGAGTTCTATGTCAATGTGCTGTGCCTCAATCACTGACGCGAGGGCCTCAAGAAACTCCCGAGCCCTGCTTGGTGCAACTGGCTGGGCGCCCCGGCGAATCGCCTCATCGAGCACGCCGTCCGTGCCCTTCAGTCCAACACGACCACCCATTCCTGCGATTGGGTTGACAAGAAGGCCGACCTTCATCATGGACACCAATGTTGCGAGCCCCTGCGTCCTGCTTTAGCAGTTTTGATAGGACCATCACAGACTCTTCACACGCCGCAGGCACTCCCTTAGAACGGTGTGGCCATGAAGAATCATCTGCCTATACGCCTCTGTGTCCTTGAAGTCGGAGAGGAACAGGTCCCAGCCACGCTCGTAGAAGGCGCAGTAGTGAGAGGCAATCGTGTCGTAGCCTGAAGACTCCAACTCCTTGAGCAGACGTGTCCGGTTCCACCCCCAGACATCAGCAGGCACGGGATAAGTCTGTGTCAACAGTCTGGCTGGCGCAGGGGACACTCTCCACGTCAGATCTCGAAGGACGTACCAGAGGTCCATCCCGGTCCGATCGAAGGTCCTCATGGGAAGCCTCCGGACAAACTCCTCATCCTGTTCTAGCCTCCATCGGTCAACAAACCTGTATCGCTCAGGCGGAGGCTCGCGCAACTCGGGGAGCTCACCAACCACTGGGCGCACGTCACGTGGTCGTGGAGGAATATACCACTCGGCGCCAAGCAGCCCGTTGACAACAACCACCTGAGAGCGTGGCGTGTGCATGGGCTCAGGCTCCAGCTCCCTGAAGGTCCGTTCGTGCAATCGCGACAGGTCAAGAGCGGCCCTCATGTGGTCCTCACTGCCCGCGAGAAGCCCCGTCTTGTTTCCCACATAGACGTGAATGTCAACATCACTGATGACGGGAACGTAGTCGATGGGAGAGTCCCATGCTCGTACGGCTGAACCGAGAGCATACATGCAGCCGAGCCGCTCACCCAGCGTACGCCTGAGAGTCACAGACCACGCCTGAATGCATATCCGGATGTCGTGTCGCGCACGCTTGTGGAGCAGGGAGAAGTCAGGCATGTATGAGATGAGTGGAGAACACAGAGAAGACTCTATCGCCGGGATTATTTGAGGGCGCCGACGATTGCCGCGGTCTGGAACCAGAACGCGACTCTGAGCAAGACCTGTTCGAGGAACTTGTCGCGTTTGTCAGGGGTCACGTCCTCAGGCCATCGGGTT
>CAZSTY010000133.1:0-4586 GCA_964609885.1 uncultured archaeon | reverse complement strand
CTTGAGGCCTATCTGGGGCCGGTCGTAGTCGGCTATTTGGAGAAACTTGATCGCGAGATTAGGAGCGTCTGCCCGCGTGCAAGATTGACCGTGATGCAGTCGAACGGCGGCACCAGGCTATGTTCTCAGACAAGGGGTCACACAATCGGCCTTGCTTTGTCCGGTCTCGCAGGGGGCGTCATGGGCGCTTGGGAGGTTGCCCGCAGAGCCGGAGTGAACAGGCTGATCTCGCTTGACATGGGTGGTACGAGTTGTGACATTAGCGCGATAGACGGCGGCGTAGTGGTGCGCCCGGACAATGAAGTTGGGGGTCTTCCACTTCGCGCCCCCTCAGTGGATGTCAAGACCATTGGTGCCGGGGGAGGTAGCATAGCATGGATAGACAACGCGGGAATCCTTCATGTGGGCCCCCAGAGTGCCGGTGCGGATCCAGGGCCGGCTGCCTACAACCTCGGAGGGACAGACGCTACCGTCACCGATGCAAACCTGGTGCTGGGACGACTCAATCCGCACTACTTTCTCGGCGGAGAGATTGAGATCAGCATGAAACATGCACGCCGTGCGGTTGGCAGACTGGCCAAGGAGTTAGGAATGAGCACCGAGGAAACCGCCCTAGGGATAGTCAAGATATCGAGTCACAACATGATGCAGGCAATCAGGGAGGTGACCGTGGAGAGAGGACATGACCCCAGAGACTACGTACTCGTGCCCTTTGGTGGCGCCGGTCCCACACAGGCCGTGGACATAGCAGAGGCGCTAGGGATACATGCGATTCTTGTTCCGCCGTTTCCTGGAATTACCTCGGCGCTAGGACTTGTGTGCACAGACCTGAGGGTCGACCTGATGCGGACGGTCTTGCTGACGGGACGAGAGGAGGACGAGAACAGTCTGAGAAGAACGCTTGAGGAGCTGACAGATAGGGCGGTCAATGGGTTGGTGCAACAGGGGGCAGACAGGGAAACTGTGAGGGTTGAGTGGCGCATCGACATGCGTTACCACGGTCAGTCCCACGAGATCACTATCCATGGCCCATTCCGTACCGAGAAACTCCTGAGTAAGTCCCGAGAGAGATTCGAACAGCGTCACGCCGCAATGTACGGCTATCGAATGGACGACAGGGCAGTAGAGTGGGTCACCGCAAGGGTAGTGGCAACCTCGACTTGGAGTTCGCTCCCAGATCGTGTTCATCCCGCTAAAGAGCCCTGCGAACCAATCTCAGTAAGGGAACTCGTTCTGCCCGACACGGTCGAGGTCGATGCTGATGTGTATCGGCGCCCAGAGGTCGGCGTAGGCCAGCGGATTGAGGGACCTGCGATAATAGAGCAGGTCGACACAACGACGTACGTAGGGCCGGGCTGGACAGCGGAACAGCGGGCCGATGGGACGCTCATGATGAGGAGGTCAGTGAACACATGATTGATGACCCGATCACCTTCGAGGTGATCAAGAACGCACTGATTTCGTGCGCAAGCGAGATGAGCCATGCCCTTCGAAGGACGGCCTTTAGTCCCAATATCAAAGAGAGAAGAGACTGCAGCTGCGCGGTGTTCGACTCAGAGGGGCGGCTTGTGGCTCAGTCAAAGGACATCCCAGTCCACCTTGGAGCAATGCCGATGTCTGTACGGGCTTGCATCGAGGCTGTAGGGGATGACCTCACCGAGGGGACGATGGCCCTTCTGAACGACCCGTACTCTGGGGGTTCCCATCTTCCGGATCTCACGCTCGTGGCGCCTGTGTTCCGCGATGGAGAACGCGTCGCCTTTGTGGCGAACAGAGCACACCATGCTGACGTCGGAGGAATAAGCCCGGGCTCCATGCCAGGGTTGTCGACAGACATTCATGAGGAAGGCGTCCTCATCGAGCCCAGAATCATCGTGAGAAACAGCGTTCTGCAGCGGGACACAATAGAGGATCTGCTTCGCGAAACCCGGACTCCTGACGAGCGGCTCGGAGACCTGTCCGCGCAGATTGCTGCCAATACCGTCGGTAGAAGAAGGCTCCATGAGGTGATGAAGACACATGGCCCGACAACTGTCCTCGATACGTTTCAAGACCTTCGCGACTATTCGGCTGAGAGAATGAAGAACGAGATGATGCGGCTCGACAGCAAGGAGGGCGAGTTCACAGATTTCATGGACAGCGACGGGGCTGGTACGTGGACTATTCCGATCTCAGTTTCGCTGAGATTCAAGAGGGGACATGTGCGCGTTGACTTTGGGAAGACATCCGAACAAGTGATGGGAAACATCAATTGTCCCTTGGCATCAACGCTATCCGCGGTCTACTACGTCTTCATAACGCTCTTCGGACACGATGTGCCGACAAACGAGGGCTGTTGGAGAGTCATCGATGTCAAGGTCCCGCCAAGATCGCTTCTCAATCCGGAGTATCCCGCCGCGGTCTCTGCGGGAAACGTTGAAACCACGCAGCGAATAGTGGATGTCGTGTTCGGCGCGCTTGCTCAGATTATTCCAGACGAGGTCCCGGCGGCAAGCCAAGGGACCATGAACAACCTGACAATTGGCGGCACCGACTATCGCACAGGACGCCCGTTCACGTTCTACGAGACCATTGCTGGCGGTGCAGGAGCCGTGAAGGGCGCCCACGGCGTCAGTGGTATTCACACGCATATGACGAACACTCTCAACACTCCGATTGAGGCCCTCGAGACCTCGTATCCCCTGAGAGTTCGGAGGTACTCGATTAGGAGAGGAAGTGGCGGACACGGCCAGTGGAACGGCGGTGATGGCATAGTACGGGAGATAGAGGTACTGGCAGACAGGTCCACAATCTCCATTCAGTCTGAGCGGCGACACAGCAGCCCCTGGGGTCTGGCAGGCGGAGCCCCAGGCGCACCCGGTGACAACCTCCTCATATACGGGGGTCGCGAGTACAGACTTCAATCAAAGTCGACAGTCATGGCGCCCGCAGGAACCGTGATCAGAATCGAAACCCCGGGCGGAGGCGGGTGGGGAGCAGCAGAGGACATGTTCTAGCCCAGCTCCCTTACACAATCACGGCACAAACACCTACAGTTTGATGGCAACGTTTCCGGTCACTGCATTGATTCTCATAGTCTTCGAGGCACCGCCTCCAGACACTGTGATGTAGTACGTGGGCATGTAGAAGCCATCCAGTCGCTTGAAGGTCAACGTGTGGCTGACCACTCGCTTCGCATCCTTCGGCTTTGCCCCGGCGACCTTGGCCACCCCGCGTACGACCTTCTCAATGGAGTTAAACTTGCCAGGGGTCACGCCGGCCTTCCTGACCCATGCGGCTGTAGCCTTCTTCTTTCCCGCCCCCTTGAGCACCCTCTCCAAGCTTCGAGCAGGGGCACCAGTGATTCCGTCGAGCACCATCGAGTCGGAGCGGGTCACCGAGAAGAGCTCGACCATAGTGATCTTGATGGATCTACCAGGAATGTCCCTCCCCTTACCCGGAATGAGTATCTCTTTCCCGACCATCACTCCGGCCACTTCGTTGTTCACGCCAATCTCCTGCACGCGCGGCCTGAGGAACTTGAGCTCAAGCTCGGCGTCGTAGATGCAGTAGAAGTCGTGCTTGAGTTTCGGACGACCGACCTTGACATCACTAGGAGAAACGCCAAGGATCTCGGCACCGTCAGAGCGTGCCAACTTCACCGCCTTCTCGGGTGTGATCTTGGCCTTGAAATAGTATAGGGCCTTCTTCTTGTCATCAATCTTCAGTTTCGCGCTGGCGCCTGTGAGTCTGAACAGTGAGGCCGATAGCTTCGGCTTCTTCGCCTTTTTCTTAGCCATGATGTTTCACGGTCGAACGATACGCATCAGCGCTATTTGTTCTCTTTGGCAGACCTCACTTATGGGCGAAGGCGGCCTTCAGGGTGTCGCCAACCTCATAGATTCTCGCGAATCCGTATCTCTCGAACTGAAGGAAAGTTCCCTCTTTGATGTCGCGTGCCGAGGGCTCTGCGAGGCCGTCAATCACAGAGCCGTCAATCATTACGAGCTCAACCGGCACTGCACCCTCACGCGGAATCCATTGAACAATCGGACCACCGATGGTACGAATCTCGTCCACCTCAAGACTGTGAAACTCTGCGAGAGGACCGTCGGACTTGCGAAGAACGAAGTTGGCAAGGTCCTTCATTCTGAACACGGACCCATCGTCAATCTTGTCATAGTCGGTCCTCTGGACCCCCAATTCAATGCTACCGTCACTGCGCACAAGTGGGATTGTACGTACTCCTCTCTCGGGGAAGTCGGGGTGCACGGGGGGATGCGCCTCGCGAATGTCCTTCGGAAGGCCTCTCACGTCCAGCCAGACGGGCTCATGAACAAAGAAGATTCGAGGTGCCTCAGCGTCCCGCAGCCTTCTATTCTCGGAATATACGGCCTTCATTGAGAATGACACATCGACGATTCTGAGGCCAAGGTCAAGTATTACTTTCCTGATGGCGTCGGGGTGGATTCCCCTCTTGGCAAGCGACTGGAGACTCCATGTGCGTGGGTCGTCCCAGCCACTGTATACGCCACTGTGAACCTCCACGCGCGACTTGCTCTTGCTCAGCTTGGCATCTTGAAATCGTAGCCTCCCGTAGTATATCA
>CAZSTY010000132.1:0-4604 GCA_964609885.1 uncultured archaeon | reverse complement strand
GAGCACCTTCTTCCAACCCAAGGTGTGGACGGGATTTACGATAAACAAGCTGACTTAAGGTGACGAATATGGCTCACAGAGTTTACAACTTCTACCCCGGGCCCGCGACGCTGCCGTTGCCGGCGCTGGAGAAAGCACAGAAAGAGTTCCTCGACTATGCAGGCACCGGGATGTCGGTGCTTGAGATCTCGCACAGGTCAAAGGAATATGACAAACTTCATCACGAGGCCATGGATCTGGTCCGTGAGCTGCTCAATCTGCCTGACGACTACAAGGTCATGTGGCTCCAAGGCGGAGCCTCGACTCAGTTCTATCAGGTGCCACTGAACCTTCAGGTCCCAGGCAAGCCGATGGAGTACGTCAACACGGGAGGTTGGTCCACAAAGGCCATCAAGGAGGCCAAGTACTTCGGTGACGTGAGGGTCATCGCGTCATCCGAGGACGAGGGCTTCTCATATGTGCCCCAGAACGTTGAGTTCAGCGACGATATCGCCTATGCTCATATCACGACCAACAACACACTCTACGGCACAGAGTGGCACTACATCCCCAAGGTTCCGGATGATGTGCCGCTTGTTGCAGACATGAGCTCCAACATCATGGACAAGGTCATTGACATCAAGAAGTTCGCCGTCATGTATGCAGGGGCGCAGAAGAACCTCGGTCCCGCTGGCGTGACCCTGGTCATTGTGCGTGAGGATCTTCTGGATAGGGTTCCAGAGAACACGCCCACGATGCAGAGGTGGAGCACGCACGCGAACAAGGACTCCCTGTTCAATACGCCACCGACCTTCGCCATCTACATTTGCAAGCTCGCCTTGGAGTACGTAAAGGAACGGGGCGGTGTGCCTGCGCTCGAGAAGGTGAACCGGGAGAAGGCGAAAATCCTGTACGATGTGATTGATTCCTCGGATGGCTTCTACAAGGGCCACGCTCGACCTGACTCGAGGTCGCTCATGAACGTCACGTTCAGGCTTGCGTCTGAGGAGCTCGAGCTGAAGTGCGTCGAGGAGGGTGCAAAGAGAGGCCTGATCGGCCTGAAGGGCCACAGGTCAGTCCGCGGTCTGCGAGCATCCATATACAATCCAATGACACTTGAGGGAGTGAAGGCACTAGCCGAGTTCCTGAGAGAGTTCCAAGAGCAGAACCAATAGTTCCACGGCCATCCGTGGACCGCGGGCCTAAGTCTGTCAAGACACGGCCCCCGAAGCAGGGGGCCGCTATTTCTTTCCTCCTAGGTCGAGTCGGGCCTGGAGAATTCTGTTTCTGAGCCTGATTGCCTGTTCTCGATCGAGCACACCAGCATACACTCTCGTCATCTGCGCATCGCTCACAGCAACATCCGCTATTCTCATCCCCATGCCCTCAAAGAACTCTCTCAGCACAGCGACCAACGAAATCAGCGCACCACGAGGTAGTTTTCCTCCCAGCAGCTCAGGACAGGAGGAGCAATCCAGGACCACGTAAGTGTTCTCCGAGTCGACAAGTGTTTCAACAACGACCCTCTTGCGTCGGCCAACGAGCCGGGTGAGGAGGCCAGACTCCAACAGTACCTCGAAGTGGTCCAGTTTCTTCATGGCAATGTCCTCTATACTGGGGGCCCTGTGGGCTGGTCGTCGGCTCAATCACCGTCGGATATAAGCAGCTCCGAACGAGGCGATGTCTCTACTGAGACCGACGCCGCGACCAGAAGACCGACAGGAGGACCAACGCAATAATCATTCCGAGCATTGCTGCAAGCAACAGTGGATCAGGTTGAGTTGGAAGAGTTGTGGTTGAAGAGGTCGTTGTTGTAGTCGTTGTCCCTGTTGTGGTAGTAGTTTCCGTGGTAGTCGTAGAGGTGGTTGTTGTAGTCGTGGTGCTCTCTGATACCACATAGTACTGAATGTCGGAAACGGCATGGTTCCCCTGCATGTCATATGCAACCACGTAGTAGGTCACGTTGGTGCCTGCGGGTAACGCGGGTATGGTGGCTTCGTAGTGATCACCCACGAGAGTCATCGTCACATTGACCCAATGCGTGCCGTTATAGTATCTCAGGACGACCTCACTGATTCCTGACTCGTCGGTTGCGTCTACCGTAATGGTGACCGTGTCCGCAGAGTTGGGGTTAGCGGGGCTACGCGTGAGGTTGTCAATCGTGGGAGGATTGGTCTCGGCGATGACTGTCGTGTAAGAGAACACTGCAGAGGTGTTTGTGTTTCCAGCGTTATCGGTCGCAATGAAGTAGTATTGTACGGTAGTACCTGCCAGCTGAGCAGGTATCACAGCCGAGTAAGTGTTCCCTGCCCCGGACATTGTAACTGTGTTCCATGGACCAGAGTCCGCTGACCAGTTCAGGATGACACTCTGAACTCCTGCTGCACCCGACGGTTCAACAACATCGACCCGGACTTCCACAGCGTGACCTCCACCAGGGGTCGTCGCATTTCGCCAGAAGTTGCCCAGCCATGGTTCGACACGATCACTCACCGAGAAGTGTGACACCACGGTTTCCGCGTCCTGGCCTGCGCTGTCGTTGGCGTAGATTGAATAGTAGACCGTGTCGCCATAGCTAAACGGGCCAATGGAGCCAGTGTAATTACCTGACGCAGTCAGCGACAACGCGGAGAATATGGGACTCGTCCATTCTCCCACGTCATACTTCACATATACCCCGTAGACGCCCATATTGTCAGACACATTGACCTCAAAGGAAACAGTGTCGTAGTATTCAACAGAGTCTGGACTACGAACGACTGAATGAATGACAGGTGGTGTCGAATCGGATTGTAGAATCGCCGCGGACACGTTGAGCTTCCCATAGCCCCAGACCGCGTTCGGCTCGTCACCAGTGAACGAGTCTCTCGTTGCAGAGTCCTTGATCTTCTGTGCCACCGATGAACCAATGCTTGAGTCATATTGGAGCATGAGAGCGGCACAACCCGCAACGTGTGGTCCAGACGCGCTTGTTCCACTGAACATGCGATAGCCGCCGAATGACTCGTTGAACGGCATCTGGCCAAACGCGTTGAACCAGTTCTGCCAAGTAGAGGCGTTGGAGTAATCTGACACTATGTCGTAGCCGCCCGGAGCAGCAATGCCCTGCTTCAGTACTTCATCAATCCTCGGTCCGCGAGAGGAGAAACTGGCGATGTCGCCAAGTGTGTCGGGAGTTGTTCCCTGCAAGAGCGTCCTTGTGCGATAGCTTGCCACGCTGAGCGCCTCGTCAGCTGTGGATGGCCAAGTGATCTCGTATGCATTGGAGATGTCGCTCTTCCAGACACAGCCACCCGTCCACGATGACTGGTCGTCAGAGATGTAGCTGTGAAACACCGTTGCAGCTGGCGCAGTGATATTGACCTGATGCCATGGAGGAGCAGCAGTAGTCGGCAATGCGCCATGAATCCAAATTCCTAGCATCCGTGTCCCTCTAGAGGACGTAGAGATGAACGACTCCACGATGAACATGTTGCCGCCCCAGCCCTTTGCCGGCTCAGCGTTGAAGTTCTGATACCCCGAGCCAGGATGAAGATAGATCGTGAGTCTCGGACCGCCCCAGACGGCCATGTCCATTATCACACTGAAATTGCACTGAGAGAAGTTGGTACTGTTGACGGAGAGAACTGTGATGTACACGTTCTCGATGGGATAGGTCACATAGGTTCCGTCAGGATTGGGAATCGTGAAATCTATCTGATACGGACTGTTTGCAGCGACAGAGGACAGAGCGTGCTTGTCCTTGCCGCCGAGATTCCCAGACGGAGATATCACCGGAATGCCATCCGCAACAATCGTGTTGATCAGGGTTTCAGCAGTAGTACTCCCATCTAGGTACTGATATGTCCACGACCCCAACTCAGTAAGAATCACGTCAGCACCGTGGTTGTATGCCCACGTGAGTGCCTCATCTACATACAGCCATGTATTGCCACTGAGTACATTGAGCATCATTAGTTCCGCATCGGGGGCCACGCCCACATACTTTCTGTACCCCAACTGTCCACCGAGGAGTATTCCTGAAACCGCAGTACCATGACCGTCCGTATCCTTGTGGGTGCTGGCTGTGAGATTCACTCCCCTCTGCCAGACTACGATGTTCCGCTGTGCTGACCCGTCAGTCTCTACGATGAAGCGCGTCTTGGGTCGCACCAGCATCACGAGCTTCTCCCCAACATCGAGTGCGTCATTGTGGTTCGTGTCATTCACAACGAAAAACGGCTCCCCAGGCTGTGGCACTGCATCGTTCGTGACATTGTCAACCCAGATCCAGTCGGTTGTGGCATTGAACGTGCCGTCATCGTCAATATCTATCCAGAAGAATGACTCGTTGGAGTCGGCCGTGAGGTCTCCGTCGATGTCAATGGCATCCGAGCCGTTTCCTGGCATTGCGTCCGGAAGAAGACCAATCCACGAGTACTCTGTTTCCCCGGCAAACCACAGATCGGGGTGGCGCCAATCGACTCCAGAGTCAAGATCTGCAATGACGAGGCCCTTGCCCGTGAGATTCCGACCTAGCGAGTCAAGCATGTTCCATGCCGTATCCGCGTCGATCTCGGGGATTGACACGTCCCTCGTTGCCTCAAGGTAACGAGCAGATGTCTGTACACCCATCTGATCTACAA
>CAZSTY010000131.1:0-4672 GCA_964609885.1 uncultured archaeon | reverse complement strand
CCCAGGGCGCTGGAAACGCCAATGGAATAGGATTGCTGATAGATGAGGGAAATGATCTGGCCGCGGCCGAGTAGCCTCACTCGGCCTCCAGTTGGTACGAGGGAAAATCGGCCAAGAATCCCAATAGAATCCGCCAAATTGGCCGAAGCTTCATATACATTTGTCTCGTAATGTAACACGGAACGGGGGATAACCGTTCTACCGTTGAATCTCTGATTTGACGTGGAAGAGGAGTTAAACAGAATTGCAGACAATAGACACGGTACTAATAACGTTCCTAGTCGTCCTGCTTGTCCTGTTTGTTCTGATGTTTGTTCTTAGCGGGATAAAAGTTCTCAACGAATGGGAACGCGTTGCAGTGCTACGACTCGGGAAATTCAAGCATATCAAGGGTCCAGGCATCATCTGGGTGACGCCGATACTGGACAAGGTTGCCATGAAGGTGTCGCTCAGGCTTCAGACCTACGCCTTCAAGACCGAACGGTCACTGACGAAGGACAATGTGCCCGTCATAGTAGACGCGGTCATGTACTTCAAAGTGATTGATGTTGAGAAGGCGATTCTGACCGTGGAGCGATACACTGTGGCGGTCGAATTGGCTGCCCAGACCACCCTTCGAGAGACAACCGGCAAGGTCACCCTCGACGAACTCCTCTCTGAACGTGACAAGATCGCAATGCACCTCCAGGAGCTCATCGACGAGAAGACCGAGCACTGGGGTGTGAAGGTGTCCGCTGTGGAGATACGCGACGTTGTCATTCCCACCCAGCTTCAAGATGCAATGAGCCGTGAGGCTCAGGCTGAGAGAGAGCGCAGGGCAAGGATTACGCTTGCTCAGGCCGAGCTTGAAGCGTCAGCCACAATGCTTGAGGCTGCGAAGAAGTATGAGCAGTCAAGCATTGGCTTCGTCCTACGGACTTGGAACATAATGCAAGAGATCTCTAAGAACGCCAATCTCATCATCATGGTTCCCACAAACATCCCACAAGTGGGGACTGTGGCTGGGACAACTGTCGCACTTGCAGCGGGAACCGGTGGCTTGAAGGTGCCTCCGAACAAGGGCACCGACACGTGAGCAATGTCGAGGGTGGGTGAAGCGAGATGGACGCGTGGGTAAAGCTGTGCGTAGTGCTCTTGATGCTGTCCATGCTTAGCTGGGTGGTTGGGTACGTGATGTTTGATCCCTTCACGGGACTAATCATCTTGGCTGTCATCCTAACGCTGCTGGTCATGACCCTTGAGCCGGCAACAGGAAAGGCGATGGCGCAGGTAGTGATTCCCTTGATTATCATACTCTTTGTCTTTCAGGTGTACCTGAACGGTCAGGAGTTCAATGTCTGGATGCTGTTCGCCACCGCAGCCATCCTGTTCCTGATGCTGGCCATGTTCACCGGTGGTAGCGGACTGATGCACGGGGGCTTCATCGACGCCAAGCTGTCATTGAAGCTATTCCCGATCTATGGGCTCGCCATCGTGATCTCAGCGCTCGTAGATCCCACACATAGGACGACTGTATACATCATGGCCGGGACCGTCCTGGGGCTGATGATACTCTACGCGGCCTTCCTGAGAAACTACGACGAGTGGCCCGAGTATCAATACCACGCCACAAGGGATCTCATTGCCCTCACGGACATCAATCCAAAGGGCAAGGTAAAGGCTGGTGCTGAGATCTGGTGGGCGCGAACGATTGGACCGCCCATCCGGAAAGGAGAACGGGTGAGGCTCATAGCTCTCAGCGGCATCACGATGATAGTGGCCCGAGAGGAGGAGAGCGCCTCAGCCGCAGCCGAAGCAGGCCAGCAGATTGAGTAGATAAGACAGCCAACAGGCACGCCCGTTGGCTCCTGTGCAGCACCGTTCAGGGGTCGGTTCCTACCGACCCCGACCTCTGTTTCTTGTCGCACTCACCCGTTGCCTACTCAAGAGCAGGTACAGTAGGGACAGCCCAAACAGAAAACCAGCTACTGTGGTGACACCCCACTCGATCTGGAACACCTCTGGCAACACGACCGGTGTTCGTGGGTAGACGGGAAACATCACGTAGGCAACCATGTTCCACCCGAAATGAAATCCAATGGGCACCCACAGACGCTGGCCTGAGAGATAGTAGCCAATTGATAGCACTGCGCCGCCCAATGCAATATTAGCTGTGAACATTACGATCAGGAGTGGTGGGACTGTGCCCAGTGGGGTCCACCAACTGAAGTGAAAGAGCGCAAAGACGATGGAGCTGACCAGAATACCAGTCGCCCGCCCCCATAGGCGCGCCATCCGAGTCAGCATGTAACCCCTATAGCACAGCTCCTCAATGAAAGCCACGGGAACCGTGATGATGGCTTCGCTGATGAGCAAGTCGACTGTGATCTCGGATGCAGGCCGAAGCTGGCCACCAAAGAATAGAGCAATGAGAACGACCAGACCAGCCGCCGCGACACCGGCAATAGCGCCGAAGAACAAGTGGGTGACGAACGTGTCATCAGTCTTCAGCCCCAGATCGGAGATCGCCCCTCTACCCTCCCACCGCAAGAAGACTGACACAGTCGCGTACATCAGTCCCATGACCAAGAAGAACGCTATCGTTGCCACAGCCCCTCGCAACTCAATCGGGGCGAGCCTCGGGAGAAGTACGGACATCTCTACATACAACAGTACCAGCAGAACGAAGAGCAAGAGCCGCGGTAACTGTGATTCATTGTCTGCGTCCATTCGCCTCTCCGTCAGTTTCGCCACACAACGTACCTAAATCTGATGCGGTCCGTGGTGGGCACGTTCACGATACCACTGTCGTACCATCAGAGTGATACAGAAGTATAGAAAGGCGCGTACACATGGCCAACTGATTTAAGTATCATTCTACAACTGCTTTGCAAGTACGACTGTGCGCCGACTCCAAAGCGAGTCCCAGTCACCACGGAGAGAGGATCCTTGTCGGAAACTAGGCGTCTCCTGCTGGAGTTCGAAACCGAACGCGTAAGTAGCCTTGCGAGAAAGGATAGGAGAGTTCGGGAGGAACTGATAAAGGCGTTTTCCGATGTTTCAGAAACCGTCAGGGAACGGGCCTTGATTGCAGCAATAGACCTTGGCGACCCGTCTGTGGTAGACGAAGTCGTGAAGGCACTCTCTGACGAGGAGGAGGACGTCAGAATAGCAGCGGCTCAGGTCCTAGCATGGTATCACCAGCCGCGCACTATTCCTCACCTTCTGAAAGGACTGAAGGATTCGAGTCCGTGGGTAAGGTCCCATTGTGCAGTGGGGCTCTCAAAGCTGATGAACGGACCAATCTGGGCGAGGCTCAAGGAAGACGTGATTGACAAGTTCATTGAGGCTTTCCCCGACATGGAGGACGACGAGATTCGTAACTTCATGCTGGGTCTGGGAATAAGGGCGGACAGCATTGACCGATACCTCAGATGGAGAGCGGCCAACTTCGATGTCGAGATTGATATGTCAGTCATAGAGGAGATGGAGGCGGGACCGATAATCTTGGCAGGAACGGAGGGCGCGGCTCCTGAGATAGCCATGTCCACCCACACGGGACTGTCTCTCGCTCCAGAAGTCGAAGAGATTCTTGCAGAGCTCCCGCGTGACACGCTAGAGAAGCTACCTCCTGAGGATCTGAGAAGACTGACCCCCGAAACCGCACGGGAACTCGTCGACTCGTTGTTGGAGGGCAAAAAGCCGAAGAAAAAGAAGAAGAAAGTAAAGGTGAGGAAGGTCAAGCGCGTCCGCAAGGTCAGAAAGGGACACACCCGGGAAGAACTGCTTGCGAAGATTCCGCCCGAGGTAAGGGAGTCGGTCGGTGAAGAGGCACTGTCGATCCTAAGCATCGAGGAGCTTGAGGCTCTCGTGGCCACCCCTGGTGAAACCACCGAAACTGTGGCAGAAACTACTGAGGAGGCCGTTCCCGCCGAGCCCACGAAGAAGAAACGAAAGACAAAGAAGGAGAAACTTCTTGAGAAGCTGCCTCCCGAAGTTCGAGCCTCTCTCACGGAGGAGGACATAGAACGACTCAGCACAAAAGACCTGGAAAAGATGATTGAGGCTGCAAAGAGCACAACTCCTGCCGAGCTGCCAGAGGACGAGGACGAGCGCCGACGGGTGCTGGCAGAGAAGTATGGCGAAGAGCGCGCAGAGATTCTAGTCATGATACCCCCGGACATGTTGGCAGGCATTCCGGAGGAACAGATTCAGGAGATGGATCTCGACACTCTCAGAGATCTGACGCGCGCACTTGTACCCCCTGAAGAGAGCGACTAGTCCTGTTGGGATCCTCTAACGACTACCGCGAACTCGCTGGCCAGTCGACCATACCACTCCAGCAGGTCGCGCATGTTGTCGACATGTCTGTAGGTGCCGTTGCCGTATTGTGCGATGGCGAGCATGAGTTCTTCATCAATCTCAGTCCGTTCACCAAGACCAATACAATAGATCACAAGGTTTCTCCTGTCGCTGAACTTTTCCTTCAGGACCCTCATGGGTGTGGGGCCGGCAGTGGGAATCCCGTCGGTGAGCATGATTATCATAGTTGGCTTGCTCGGGTCGCCAAATGCATCAAGCACCTCTCTGGCCTTGATCAGAGCTGAACCCATGTCGGTAAGCGTTCCCCCCTCCTCGACCTTGTCAACCACATGGTTGCTAACAATCTGGAGGCCTAAAGCCTTGTCTTTGC
>CAZSTY010000130.1:0-4672 GCA_964609885.1 uncultured archaeon | reverse complement strand
ATGGAGAAGGGCTTGAGAGCCGGTAATTAAGGTTTTGTCACATTCCGAGAATATCTTCGGTGCTCGACCTGACATAGAACGCTCTCAGCTTCATGACAAGTAGGTTGGGCATGGCCACTCATCACATCTAAGGCACCGCATGCACTTGTCAGGGTCAACAGCAATTTTCCCGTCAGCAGATATCTTCAGGGCATTGTACTCACACTGTGGGATACAGGACCCGCATGCTTGGCAGAACATGGCACGACGAATTGCACGTTCAAGGGGACCAACAAGACGCTCCACCGTTGACTCATCAGGTGCGCGAATGACCACAGAGCCTGAGCTGAAGAGCATTATGCTGGACGGGCCTCGGGTGACCCAGACAGCACCCATCTCTTCAGACACTCGCGTCTTTCCAAAGATTGGTAATAATTGTGACACTCGATTGATATCTATTCCTGAAGTGAATTGGCCCTCCATGCTGAAGCCAGAGGCAACACATGGAGATATCCCCTTGACCACACGCAGTTCCATCTCCTGAGCAGGGGAAACGCGTTCAGGTGCCAAGTCTATGCCAAGTTTCTTCGCAAGCTCCTGCTGGCCGCGTGGCAGATGCTTCCAACGCCAAAACCCGAGTGTGACCCATTCATGAGGAAGACCGTGCTGAGATGCCCAATTGCGAAGGTATGACTGCCATCGCTCATAGAGATCCGGATGTGTGGTTCGGAGGCCCTCAATCTCAGCAAGCGGAGATGCGGGGCACAAGTAACAACCCATCCGATGGTATCCGCGTGCGTACAATGGATTGAAGGGCTCATTCTCACGGAAGATATAGAGCCATACTTCGAGAGCGTTCCAGCGCTGTATAGGATTGGCGGAGGTCTGACCGGGGACCCAGGGATTGGATGTCACACGTGGTTCAACAGAGCGTCGGAACGACTCCAGGCGCCGCTGACCCATGAAGGCTAGAGTAGCCCCACTCATGCGTTGTGCGATAGCAGTGGCAGCAGGACCAAGCTTTAGCACTTTACAACACCATCTGAAGTCACGTGCCGGCGGACCAAATGCAGGAAGCGACTCCCAGAAACGATCACCCGCTTGCTCGCCGATTATTTCTGCACCATGGCGCTCCGCGGTTTCGAGCACGTACTGCACAGTTTCGGGTAGTTCCAGTCCCGTATCCATAAAGAACATAGGCGGGCTGTGACCCAGTGCCTTCTCAACCAGCAGATATGTCGCGAGAGAGTCCTTGCCACCGCTGAAACCAACGACGACAGGCAATCTGTGTCGCTCGACCGTCTTGCGAATGAACCGTATGGCCTCACTCTCAATGCGATCAAGGTCTGCGGCATTCGCCTGAACCGCATCAGCCCACGAACTCGAACGTGGGTTGATCTGAGGCGGCATGGGGTCAGCAAACTCACGTATTTTCACTGCAAGACCCCTTGCGGCCTGCGCGATGTCTCTACCATTCATTCGCGCCATGCCCACACCAATCGCATTTCCCTCTGTGTCGAGGAGTATGACCTCATCGCCTACGCGGATTTCAGCATCGCACCCGGCAACACCTGGAACGAGCAGACTTGCGCCTTTCCGCAAGTAGGGCAACACCTCATCGTGACATGTGACCCATTTCTGTTTGGTATGCTGAGCGATTCTGCGTCCACCCTCCAAGGACAGTACGAACGTGTACTTGAGCGCAGGCAGGTCGAATCTCAGGCGCCCAATAATGTGGCCATCCACAACCACTTCAAGCATTGCATCGATGGAGGATACCTTGTTGAAGACAATAGTGCGATCATCAGGAATCACGAGGGAGCCCACGCCCTCGCCAAATTGGTGGTCAATGGCCTCGACCACCCTCTGAAGATGTCCCTCCATGGCCGGAAAGGGATCGCCAGGCGGAGAGATGGGTACCCTGCGGGGGATGGTACCGCATTTGGAGCACGGGCTATCCTCGAAACGCGGAACGTTACATTGGTCACACCAGTAGAGTCGTATCTTTGTCAGATAGGGTGCATGGCCCCTTCTGAACTTGCGTCTCCGTCCAGTCCGCCCCAGCAGAGATCAACTCCGTTTGAGGTCTAAGTTCCACAGCAGCCCTGCAGAATGTCAATGCCGCGACTGGCACCAATCCTGGTCGCCCCTGCCTCAATCATTGCAACAGCATCTTCGAAAGTGCGAATACCACCTGCGGCCTTGACGCCTAGACGATCGCCCACGGTCTTGCGCATAAGGCGAACATCCTCAACAGTGGCTCCTCGGGGGCCGAAGCCGGTGGAGGTCTTTACAAAGTGAGCACCGGCCTCCTCCGCCAAGCGGCATGCAAGCACAATCTCGTCCTCTTCGAGATAGCCAGTTTCGAGAATCACCTTTACAATAGCGCTTGGGACTGCGGCTACCACAGCCGCTATGTCGTTTCGGACATAGTCGAGATTTCGTGACTTCAATGCCCCGATATTCAGCACCATGTCAATCTCAGCGGCTCCATCTTCAACTGCAGTCCTTGCCTCATAGGCCTTTGCGGAGGTGGCCATTGCGCCCAGTGGAAACCCGACCACACTGCAGACCGTCACACCAGAGCCGTCGAGCATTTTCGCCGCTATCCTCACATTGCAACTGTTCACACACACTGCACCGAACCCATGTGCGATTGCCTCAGAACATAGACTCCTGATTCGTTCCTCTGTGGCATTAGGCTTGAGTTCGGTATGATCAATCATCTTTGCCAGCTGCTCGACCGTGATCTTCATGCAGTGCACCGAGGTTGTGAAACTATATGTGCTATTAACCGCTTCGAAGCAACACTGCTCTACGGACCACCCAGATAGCTCCGGATGTCATCCAGAACCTCTTTCTGAAGCCGAATTACGTCGTGTACCTCGATTTCCTCGGCATCCTTCACAACCGAGTTCAGCTGCACGACCGTGCCCACGGTTTCAACCTTTGAGAAGTCGACAGGGAACTCTACCTCGGCACCCTTGACTATCAGCTCGGAGCGGGTCGGATGAAGGCCGATGCGAATACTACGAACAATTCCGATTCGCCGGGCTCTGCTGTCAAGAACCTCCTTGCCCAACAGCCGGCCGGGCATACTCAACTCGTAGAGCTCTGCTTCAATGCTGGGCATAGCCTCTTTCGTCGTCATGGTTCTCTGGCTCCTTGTCAACGCTATCCTCCATGCGAACCAGCCTTTTGACCCTGAGTATTACGTGTGGCTACAGGATCGCCCGAATTACAGAGGAATCCGGACGGAACGGAAGCGAGTCGGCCAACACTCATGAGAACCACATAGCGGGAGAAAGATAAGGGGACGCCAAGACAAAGAAATAGAATCATTTCAGATTTGATGCCCATCGATTCTCTGAGAGGTATCTGAAGAAGCGCCCCCGGGGTTGGAATGATTGCAGAAGGAGCCGTTCGTGGAGTTTCCAAAAATCAAGCCGGGTTCCATCGAGTACAGGGACTACCAAGTGAATCTCGCACGAGTCGCTGAGCGAGAGAGCACACTCGTCGTTCTCAGTACAGGCCTTGGCAAGACAGTCATTGCAGCCCTCGTTGCAGCGCTCCGTCTCGAAAAGTATCCGGACTCAAAGATACTGTTCCTCGCACCCTCAAGGCCCTTGGCCGACCAACAGGCCAAGTTTCTCAGAAGGGTCGTTGACGTACCAGAGGACTCGGTGGTCTGCCTGACAGGTCAAGACGGACCGACTGTGAGAAAAGAGGTCTGGAAGAAGAGCAAGATAATCGTGATGACGCCCCAGGCGCTTCAGAATGATCTTGTGCAGGGCAGCTATAGTCTGGAAGATGTGTCCCTCATAGTCTATGATGAGGCTCACAGGGGGGTTGGAAACTACGCGTATACATTCGTGGCCGAGATGTACGAACGCCAAGGTCTTCATCAGCTGTCATTAGGTCTGACCGCATCACCCGGCCACGAGGCAGAGCAGATCAAGACAGTCTGTAGAAACCTGCGTCTCCAGCGGGTCGAGATTCGGGACCACTCTAGCCCTGATGTAAAGAAATACGTAGTCGCCGTTGACAGCGAGGTTCGATATATCACGCTTCCCTCTGAGATAGAGGTGCTTCGTGACATCCTGTATGAGTTGCTGAAGAACTACATATCTCCACTCCAGAATTATGGATACTCGGTGCCCGACCCAAGAAGACTCAGCAAGAAACAGATCCTAGACCTGCAGAGCCAGATACGTAGAGAGATTGGAACGTATACCCGTCCGCCACGCCACTTGTTCATGCTGATTAGAAACCTCACGGCGGCCCTGAGAGTAAACAGTCTGTTGGAGTTCATAGGCACTCAAGGACTCACATCAACACTGCGATATATCCAAGGAATGTACGAAGAGGTGAGGAACAAGAAGGGGTCCAAGGGCGTGACTGACCTCATCTCTAGGTCCGAGTTTCGGCAGTTCGAGAACCTCCTCCAAGCATTGATAGCGAAAGGGCACAGACACCCAAAGGCAGAGCTGCTGCTAGAAATAGTCAGCGAGCAACTCTCATTCAACAAGGACTCAAGGATTCTTATCTTCACCAGATTCAGGGATACAGCCATCGAGGTCGTGGAAACGCTCAGTCAGCTCGATGAGGCACGCGTCAGTCGCTTTGTGGGCCAGAGTTCACGTAGTCTTGACAAGGGATTTAGTCAAAAGAAGCAGATTGCGATACTAGATGG
>CAZSTY010000129.1:0-4689 GCA_964609885.1 uncultured archaeon | reverse complement strand
TGTGAGAACATGTGAGAGGAAGCTTGCACTACCGGAGCACGTGACAACTAGTGCCGATGTGGCAGCAGCAACCTTTGGGTCAAGTCCCGCGATGTAGAGCATGGGCACCACAAAGCTACCACCTCCCCTTCCTATCAGTCCTGCAAAGAAGCCGAGAACGGAACCTCCGCAGAGCCCCAATATGACTCGTTCTCGACGTGAGAGATCGTGCCGGGCAGGCCTCCATCCACTCAACATTAGAACAGCCGCGGTTGCCGTGAATACCGCAAAGATGACGATGAGTGGTGTGACTGGCACCGAGAGATTGAAGATGGTCCCCAGAGGTGCGAAGACGACCATTGCCACTGCGAAGGGAAGGGCCATGCGAAAGTCGATGAGCCGTTTCCGATAGTATGTCACGGCTGCTGAGGAACTGTTGATGACATTGAGCAGCATTCCCAGAGGAATCGCCTGCGTCTTGAAGTCCATGCCCATCCAGAAGAGAATCGGAATGTAGAGCTGCGATCCTCCCATGCCCAACATCGAAAATATGAGGGCTATGAGGAAGAATGCCACAGGTACGAAGATCATGTAGTTCATGTATCGTGCCAGCGATGCCTCATCTTATACGTAGTATGTTGAGGGATACAACAGCCGGTCTTGGGTGGCTCACTACTGAGTCAGCCCAGAGTGAAGGTCATCCTCGGCACATTGGCGAACAAGTTATTAGAAGAAGCCGTGGAGCTTCAACTGGCGACCTGCGGCATGAAGTCACTAGAAGAGATACGGAGGATTCTGAGAAACCATAAAGACAGGATTGAGAGTGGTTTCAAGGCACAGATTATTGGTGTTTTTGGCTCTTATGCAAAGGGTGAACAGAGAACAGACAGTGACATCGACATTCTTGTAAGACCTGCAGATGATGCAACACTATTCGACTTGGTTGGACTGGCCCACTATCTAGAGGAATTGCTGGGGTATCAAGGTGGATCTGCTCTCTGAGAGAGCGCTCCGATCAGAACTAAGGGGCATCATATTGGAAGAGGTCGTGGCGGTATGACGCGAAACGCTCGCCTCTTCTTGTAGGACATCCTGAATGCAATAGAGGCAATTGAGCGGTTCGTACAGGGACTGGACTGTCAAGGCTTTGTTGAGGACGACAAGACATCCAGTGCGGTCCTGTTGAAGTTCCAGATCATTGGAGAGGCGGCAAAGAATATCCCAAACAACATACGTGATTTGGCTCCAAAGGTGCCTTGGAAAGAAATGGCTGGCATGCGTGACAGACTTGTTCATGCATATTTTGGAGTCGACTACAGGCTCGTGTGGAATGCTATGCAACTCTCTGTTTCACAGATCAAACCCGAGATATTCATGCTTCTTCAAAGGCTAGAAGATTGAGATGCTAGTTCGGACAAGGCTACGCACCACAAGAAATAGGCACACATTACCGCCGTCAACGCCCTCACCCCTCGAGCCACCATGGCGCACGTTGGACTGGATCGGTGGGAATCCTTTGACCAGTTGTATCTTGAAGAAAGGTGACACCGAAGAGCAAAGACAACATCCACGATATGAGTACTAGAAGGATGCGTCCCGACTCCCAGTCCACCACATTGAACTCTTGGTCATCAAAGCCTTTGTGAGTGTGGTGACAAACTCAACGGCTGACGTAGACGGTTAGTATCCGCTACTTGGCCCGTTGGATACAACACGCTCACTCGAATTCGCCGCCGTCGCGTCACGCCTCTTCAGGTCAGCGACCACCCTGATGTCGTGCACACGCATCTCCACAACGTCATGGGACGAGTAACAATACCCCAGAATCGCCACGCACTTAATCACCCTTGAGGCATTGTCACACTCCGCGATGGGATACCCGTTGCTCTGCCCATCAATACTGGCATAGACTGCTCCATGACCACCCTGATACGGTCCCCACCACAACTCTGCTGTCTTCCTAAACGAGCTGTAGACGTAGCCCGAACTGCGTATCCTGATGAGCTGTCCTGAGGGTAGAAGTAGGCGTTGAGGTAGCCCTTCTCGCTGCCGCTCCACGAGTCACCCAACAGCACCATCATGACCCGCCTCATGTTCTCGTCGTACGTGGCACGGCCGGAAAGAGTTAATACTATCCCCTGTGATTGTTGCACTATGAGCATTGAGGCTGAACTTCGAGAGATAAAGAAACACATTCTTGAGATCTCAAGAAAACTCGATGAACTAATCCATGAACGAGAGCTTGTGTCGTTAATGAGGCTCTCTGAGAGATCGCTTGAGTTTCTCGAAGAAGAGCCCGATATCTACACCGTTGAAGACCTCAGGACTCGGTACAAATGAAGGGCAAGTTTGTTCTTGTGCCGTTTCCGTTTACAGACTTGACTGCGCCAAAGCTCAGACCTGCTCTCGTTATCCATCAAGGAGAGAGAGACCTTGTGGTGGCCTTCATTTCCTCAAGGATTCCACAGGATGTCTCTGACAGCGAAGTCGTGATCAGAATGAGCCATCCTGAATTCAGACTTTCGGGCTTGAAGGTGGATTCAGTCATCAAGTTGGATAAAATCGCCACAATTCTAAAAGATCTCGTCATTGGTGAACTTGGCGATGCAGGCCCGGCAATCCGCAAAGAAGTGAACACAAAGTTGAGTGGGATATTTCACATATGAGTCAAATAGACTCGGTGTCATGTATACGCCACTACCAGCGCCATGAAACATGAACAATAGGTGTCAATCATTGTTTTGATGTGGACTTGCAAACGGTTGAACATGCAGATACTCTTGAGGGGGAGGACTGTGGGCCCCAATAGGCTGGAAGGTCACAATCCAGTGTAGTAAGCACGACTAGGTGTCTTCCAGTTCATTATTACTTCGTCGGTGGTTGGAATCGCAACATGCACGATTCCCTCGGTTCTCTCGACCTGCCTTGCAGGCCTCTCAGCAGTCAGCGTGTTCGAACCATGTCTATCTAAGCCTCCCACGGCA
This sequence comes from uncultured archaeon, assembly GCA_964609885.1. Classification (GTDB taxonomy): domain Archaea; phylum Asgardarchaeota; class Thorarchaeia; order Thorarchaeales; family Thorarchaeaceae; genus B65-G9. Next base: position 1,726 of record CAZSTY010000129.1, on the reverse strand, counting down.
CTCACATCGCGAGCCTCATGTTTGCAACGTCGCAGGAGGAGCAGTAGCCGAGAATCGCCACGTACTTCAGACGTTCTCGGTTCACGTCCGTGTAGACGTACGACACACATTCCATTTTCTGGGATGAGCGCCATGGTACCTACAACTGGTTGCGTCTGACGGTCACGACCTCTACTATGTGACCAATAACGAGTGCCGAATTCTGCCCTTACACTCAGGTCGTGATTTCATCCATTCGATTCCGACTGCCCGCTCGGTCTAGCCATCGCGTTGAGGTCCAGAATGGGAGGAAAAACAGAATTGGTATCATCAGGGCCGGAAGTATGTAGATGATCTTCAGATACGGATTCGGATCAGCACTCATCAACTCAAGTCCTGACAGGGCAACCACTTCCAATAGTAAACATCCCAAGAGATGAGGAACACCCCACAGAAGATACCACACGCGTCTTCTGGCCAGGTAGAGGGTGTAGCTCCACTCTCCAAACGAGTTCTCTCCTGCAGAACTGCCGTCGCCTGCGTTCTTCTCTCGATCATAGTAGTCAGAGGTCTCGCCGACAAACATGACTGCGTAAGAGATGAGAATGCAGCCTGTCAGACCCACAAGATAGAAGAGGAATTGGGAATCCATTCTTTCTAGCCCCCATGACCATAGAAGTGCAGGCTGTATATGTGCAGCATGGTATTTCGGTCGACTGATGAATACTCTCGACATGAATGCGATGCGGCTGACTCAGTCTCATGTCCAGGACCATCTGGATTATCGGTTGTTGTTCGCAAGGCCAAGAACGCCCTATGTGCTCCAATACTTTATTTGGTTCAAGACGGGATTGGGTTGAGATAGACATGTCGGGCGTAGATGCCAGCCTTGTAGATGCGAGGCTGGTGGAGATAAAGAGACTCCTCGGCGAGATCGAGCGAACGACGGACTTGGGAGTCGACACGTTTCTAGTTGATGCCGATGTCCGGGACGCTACAAAATACAGGTTCCTTGTGGCAATCGAGGCTGCAATCTCGGTCTGCAACCACATCGTCACGCGCGAGATGGACGAGATACCCGCCACGTATTCGGAGTGCTTCGCGCTCCTGGGGCGCCACGGTGTCGTACCTGAGGACCTTGCCGAGCGCCTTGCCCAGATGGCTAGGTTCAGGAATGTACTGATTCACAGATACTGAAGGGTCGATGATCGAAGAGTCTACGAGTTCATGGCTAGAAACATACAGGACCTGTATCAGTTTGTTGAGAAGGTGAGAGGGCATGTCCATGGGACGACAGGAGACAGTAGAGCGGCTGAGCGAGATGCTCACTGAGGAGAGAGAAGTTGTATTCGCATACCTCTACGGTAGCTTCATGGAGTCCGGCGCCCGCGATATCGATATCGCCATCTATGTGGACGAGGGTCTCGTGGATGATGCACTGCGGTACCAGTTGAGGCTCTCTACCAAGATTGAGATGGCTGTGCGATTTCCCGTGGATGTGTTGATACTAAACCATGCGCCCATGAGACTTCAGTACCAAGCAATCAGGCGCAGGTTGTTGATCTGCAAGGACGATGAAACAAGGCTCCGTTTTGTAGAGCAGCTACTGATAGACTATTTGGACTACAGACCGCTTGAAGAGCGGATGATTGAGGGCATCTTGTCGCTGTGAGGACGATTTCTGCAAGAATGACATCCCGTCCATTTGCTCTCTTCTAGATGGGCTGTGATTCAAGGGAGTCCTGCG
>CAZSTY010000128.1:0-4745 GCA_964609885.1 uncultured archaeon | reverse complement strand
GTTTCGATCTCTCTTGCCACGGCCTCGGGATCCTCCTCGGGCACTGTTCGGCAGTCAAAGGATATCTCGGCAGTGCCCGGGATTATGTTGGTCTTGCTTCCCGCGTGATACATCGTAATTGAGAAACGACCCCACAACTTCTGGAACGGACTGCCCGGAGGAGCAGGTAGTTCTGATGTGACTTTTCTACGCAGGTCCACGTAGTCGAGAAGAGCATTGAGCAACGGCACCGAGAGATGGATGGGGTTGTTGAAGGCATGTGGATAGCCTGCGTGACCCTGTGTACCGTGCACTGTGATGGTGCCTGCGATTACCCCACTGGCACCTATGCTGACGTACTCTGGACCGGAGTCAACGACCACTGCAAAGTCGCCCCGAATCTTCGGGGGGCCGTTCACGAGATAGTCAATCCCCCACACGCCACCAATCTCTTCATTGGGCGATATCAGCACTTGTAGGTTTGCTCTCGATGATGATCTCTGAGAGAGCTCTCGCATCGCGCTCAGTGCTGCGACCACTCCGCCCTTGTCGTCAGCAACACCCCTGCCGTAGACTCTATCCTCCTTCACGGTCAGCTCAAAGGGAGGATACGTCCATGCGGACTCATCTCCCGCCGGCACCACGTCATAGTGTGTACATAGAAGGATAGTCTTTGGAGCGCCAACATCGAGTGTCACTACTAGGTTTGGTTGTGATCCGCCATCATGTCTTGGGTCAAAGACCTCCACAGACAGGCCTGCATCTTCGCAGTATGACCTAATCACATCAGCACACTTAGGATAGTTCTTTTGCTCAGTGCTGTTCGTGTCCAATCGGACAATGTCTCTCAGAAGACCTAGTTCCCACTTGTCCATGTGCAGTCCTCCCGACTCTCAATAGACATTGTTGAGCCTACTGATTATTGTTCTGATTGGGACCGCGGCTGGTTCGGCCTCATGACTGACATCTCTGACAGAAGTTGGTCTTGAAACGGTTCGCACGAACCTCGGATATCCTGCCGCCACAGAGTGGGCACAATGCCCCACTCTTCCCGTGAATCATGAGAAAATCACGGGACTCGGTAGACAGCTCTTCTAGAGTTCTACGCCTCAGAATCTCACGGTAGCGTTGAAGGACCTCTTGCATTGCCGTGTAGAGCCTCTCAATCTCAGACTCCGTCAGTGTGCTGCGTCTTCGAAACGGGAGAATGCCTGCATAGAGAAGAATCTCATCGGCATATGCGTTGCCAATTCCCTTCACGAACCTCTGGTTGCGTAGCACGTTCTTGATCTGACCACGGAATCGTCGAAGACGACTACTGAATGCTTCTAACGTAAGCATGGGATCGAGTGCAGACGGCCCTCGGCCATCAAAGCCGGCAACGTGTGCGTATTGGTCCCTGAAGACAAGATAGACACGGCCCATACGTTTCCTGTCGCTGTAGACCAGTGTCATTCCGTTGTCAAAGGTCAGACTAAACATGACACGAGTTCTCTTTGCAGGCGAGAGCCGAAACCGGCCGGTGAGCATGGGGTTGATGACGATTCGTCGATCCTCGGAGAACAAGAACAACAGGAACTTGCCATCAGCCTGAACACTTGTCAAGGCGTGGCCGCTCACGGCGGCACAGAACTCATCTGGTGTGTTACCGTAGATGACCGTGGAGTCACGGACGGACACATCTCGAACGAGATGACCCCGCAGGCTCTCTGTGAGTTTCTCTGCGATGACCTCGAGTTCAGGAAGCTCTGGCAAACGCGGCACCTCTCGGGCAGGAGCCCAGTACCGAGTGTTCATTCGCACATCACTTAAGGGCTGTCATGCTCATCACAGGGGCATGCCCGAACCTACTGTCTATCATATTCAGAAGGGAAAGCTCGTCAAGGTACCGGATCCAGGAGCCTTTGGCCGAGGCGACTGCTACCTCGTGGACGCCGGCCTGAAGATCTACCTGTGGATTGGCCCCAACTCAACAGTCGATGAGAAGTTTCTCACGGCCGCTTCTGCGGTGATGAGGGACACGGCACGCAAGGGACAGGCCGACATCGATCGCATCGAGGGCGGAAACGAACCAGAGGAGTTCAAGGCCCTGTTCGATGACTTCAGACTCACAGACGAGGACACTGAGAGTATACTCAAGAAGGTGCAACTTGAGAAGCGCGAGTACAAGCTGTGGAGAGTACACCGTCAGGGAGATGAAACATTCTTCGCAGAGGTCCCTCTCAGCAAGGACTCACTCAAGAGCGATGATGTGTTCATACTTGACACATGGGACAACATCTACGTATGGAGAGGAAGAGGGGCCAGCGCACGTGAGAAGTTCGATGCAACCATTCTTGCTAGGGCGTACGACGCCGAGCGAGTGGGCGTTCAGGAGATCGAACTAATCGAAGAAGGTCAAGAACCAGAGGAGTTTCTGAGAGCTCTGGAATAGAACACCTCAGATCACTGGTCACACCAGACGGAAATGATGCGGGCGGGGTTCGTATACCACGCCTGCGGTCTTCATCTTCTCAAGAGCCTCCGCCGCCACATGAACCTCAACCTTCGCCTCAGCCGCAATCTCGTCCAGCGAAGGCCCTAGGGATCCAGACACTCCAGTGTCAAGACGCTTGAGAGCGCGTAACACCCGTGTATCAAACTTACTGTACTTCTGGCGACCGCCCCACTCATGTTCTGCCTCCGCGCCCAGTGCAGCGATCTCGAGGAACTCCTTCAATGCAGGTTCAAGAACACGATCCCACGAACGTCTGAGCTCACGGGCGGTGACCTTGTCACGCCACTCAGCCCGGGCGGTCGAACGTGCCAGACGCACCACACTGAGAGGCCGACCCAGTGTATCAGCATCGAGAACACCACCTCTTGCAAGTGTGGACGCGTCAAGCCCAAAGCTGTCCCGCAGATGCTCGAGCCCTGAGAGCACATGTCTTGTCATCACCTCAACAGATCTGCGGGCGACGGCGGGTGCGAGAAGCTGGTAGGTGATGGCAGACTTGAGAACAGGCAGACGAAGGTCAGTCGCATCTCGAGTCTCAACCCAGAAGTCCTCATGGCCAAGGGCAAGCGGCACGTCTGGCAGTGCTGATGTGACATTGTTGGTCAATGCTCCAACGGATACCTCTTTGAACCCCGCGGGGTCTTGACGCTCTAGGCACAAGGCTCGCAGTCGAGACCGTGCAATAGAACCAACATCGAGTCGCCAGACACGTGGTGTAGACACCCGTACGCCACGGACACTGTGATAGGGACCATGCCGCCCTCGAAGCGTGGGAGGCAGTACTCTCTTCATGAAGGTCATCAGACGTTGAACCTGCCTCTTCGATACCAAGGCTTGAACACCCGTAGTGAGACCGCCGATAGCACTCTCGAACGGTGGGCTTGACACGAAGAGTCGTGCGAAGACCTCCTTGCTCGGCTCAGCCATACCGACATGTTCGAAGAGAAGGTCTGACAGCTCTTCCAGTGTGAAGGGTGGTCGAATCTCTCTCAAGAAGTCGAGAGGCAGGTCACTCACAGAATCTGCAGTGAATGCCTCGACCGTGGCATCGCTGCGTTGAAGCAGACCAGGAGCGGCGATTCGCTGGCCCACAATCTCCACAAAGGCGCCATCTGGTGGCAGCGTCTGATCAGGCCGAAAATAGATGAGGACGCCATCTGCAAGCCATGGACTTGGTGTCAGCATCACTAGGGATGTGTCCCGCGTGTGATGTACAAACCCACGGTGGATATACGTACGACCAGAAACGTGTTCCCGGAACTGCTTCTGGAGCATGAGCTCCCAAGAGGCCATCTCCGAGCCGAACTGCCGCTCGAACACATCGCTTGTTGAGACCGCCATGCCCAGCCGGTTTCGCTGTTGAGAGATCAGTCTGTAGAGGCGCTCAGCCATCTCGTAGAACCTCCTCAGCCGTCAGTCCCTCTCTGCGAAGATACTCCTTGAAAGCTCGGGGATACTTCTCGGCAAGCTCTCTTATTGTCGGCAGGCGATCACGGTAGGGAATGTAGAACTGACCCGGCTCGACCCCCGCAATTTCTGCATCTATAATTGGTTGAAGGTCGTTGTTTATCTCGAAGCCGATGAAGTGCCTCCAACTTCCCCTTGCCGCGACCGCCGTGGTTCCGTTGCCCATAAACGGATCAAGGACCGCATCACCAGGCCTCGAAGAGTAGTCGATGCACCTCTGAACCAGCTCTATGGGCAACTTGGTACCGTTCTTGAGACGTCCGGGCCTATAGGGACGCCGCAGCACCCACACATCTTGGGGATAGTTCTCAATCTTGTTGAACATGTATTTCTGGGGGTCCTTCACGAGAAGGAGAATGTGGTAGTGGCTCGTGACAAACTTGCGACGAGTGAAGACCCCGAATGGATAGTGCCAGATGATGTGGTTAAGGAGATGAAGCCCTGACACCCTTGCAGCCGTTAGAATAGCCTCCAGATTGGTCCAGCCACTAAACACGTATGCAGAACCCGACGGACTGAGCACTCTGGTCACATGCGTGAGCCAACGCAATGTGAATCTCTCGTATTCTTCGGTCACCTCGCCGTACCCACTCACAACGAGACCTGAGTCACGATTGTACATGCTGCTCTTTCCATCAAAGTCGATTCCGAATGGCGGATCAGCAATTACGAGGTCTATGGATTCGGTAGGCAGCGAAGACATGCCCTGGATGCAGTCCATATAGTACACTCTATCGAGGGCATAGGGTCCAATCGTATTCCGTACAGCATCGAATAGGGCCCGTGCTTCCTCGGAAGTCCA
>CAZSTY010000127.1:0-4760 GCA_964609885.1 uncultured archaeon | reverse complement strand
GTTGTTTCGATGCGATGAATGGTATTTCCAGTGGATGCCTAGAGGATGCGAAGAAGATCAACGAAACCGCCTCCGTCCGCAACATTGGCACGACATTTGAAACACGCCCCGACTGGGTGACTCCTGAAACCATCGATGAGATGTTGGAGATGGGTGCCACACGTGTCGAGATTGGGGTTCAGACTCTCTCGGATGACATTCTCAGGTTGGTCAATCGTGGTCACGGTGTTTCAGCGACTGTGGAGGCCACGAGGTTGCTTCGTGACAGTGGTCTGAAAGTCTGTTACCACATCATGCCGGGGCTTCCAGGATCCTCTCTCCAACGAGACCTCAGGACATTCGAACAGATGTTTACAGACTCACGGTTCCGACCTGACATGTTGAAAATATATCCCACACTTGTGGTGAAGAACACGAGGCTCTACGAATGGTGGAAGAATGGGGAGTATACACCCTATACGAATGACGAGATTGTGTCATTGGTGGCGGAGGCTGTGAGTAAGATGCCGGAATATGTTCGCATCCAGAGGATGCAACGTGATATCCCCCTCCACCAGATTGAGGCTGGCCTCACTAGGGGTAATCTCAGAGAACTCGTCCATGCGGAGTTGCGTTCAAGAGGCCTTCGGAATCCCACAATTCGGTTTCGTGAGGTCGGGCATTTTGAGATGCGATCTGGGCGCCGTGCCAACTTGGAGGCCATCACTCTCACGCGGCGGGACTACCGTGCATCTGGAGGCATCGAGGTGTTCTTGTCGTTTGAGGATCCAACCGACGATGTTCTCTTCGGGTTTCTGCGTCTTCGTCTTCCCAGTGAACATGCGCATCGTCCGGAGGTAACATATGAACCGTGTATGATAATTCGTGAGTTGAGAGTGTATGGTCCAGTTGTCAACATCGGTGAGCATGATCCAAAGGCATGGCAGCACCTTGGTCTTGGGGAGCGTCTTCTCCGAGCCGCAGAACAGATTGCGGGGGACGAGTTCGGCATCAAGAGATTGCTGGTGCTAAGCGGCATCGGTGTCAAGGAGTACTATCGGTCGTTGGGGTACAGGGACATGGGTCCATTTCTTGTTAAGTCGCTGTAACGGTGACAATTGATACGAGAATACAGAGTAATGGAGTGGCGCCGAGGAGGAGATTTGAACTCCTGCGTGCAGAGCACACTGGTTTTCAAGACCAGCGCCGTAGTCCAGGCTTGGCTACCTCGGCCCTTGTGATCACTCGGCAGAACGAGTGATACAGTTTCACCCCTTGAGAACCGCTTTTAAGCTTCATGGAGCGAATACACCGAGCGGGATGTGCGGTGAAGAAGGACGACAGCCGTGGTTTTCGGTATCATGAACATACAGCAGACATCACAATCGAGTGCTGGGCTCCCACCCTTGAGGAGGCATTCGAGGAGGCCGCGTTGGCGGCATTCGAGGTGATTGTCGATACTACAACGGTCGAGCCCCGCGACCGTATGACGGTGGCAGTTGAAGGAATTGACTTGGAGGAACTACTGGTTGAGTGGATCGGACAGCTCATTGCAATGATAGATCTCAATAACCAGTTCTACTCCAAGTTCAAGGTCCGGTCGATAGTGGAGGGCGAGCCGTGGCGTCTCGAGGCAGAGGTCTGGGGTGAAACCATTGACTATGAGAAGCATGACATTCACACTGAGGTGAAGGCCATGACTTATGCCGATTTGAAGATCGAACGCTCACCTGAGAGGACTACTATCTGGTTCACTCTTGATCTCTAGGAGAGAGGACATTGACGCTTGAGGTCGCCATCCCGGACACCTCTCTGACAAATGTTCCCGGGCTCCGCGAGAAAACCATGAAAGCGGGACTGATTGCTCGTGCCCTCGCCATATTCCGTGTGGATCGCATCATTGTGTACAAGACTGGTCGCCTCACGTCCGGGCAGAGGCGAGATGCTGAACTACTGCTAAGAATCCTACAGTACATGGACACCCCACAGTATCTGCGCCGTCGCATCTTTCCGAGGTCACCTCTCATGCGATTCGTTGGACTGTTACCTCCTCTCCGCACTCGCAGTCATCCTCTCGAGATCTCTGTGGCCGAGCTAAAGCCCGGTGATGTGCGTTGGGGCCTGCAGATTCGTCCGGGAAAGGTGGACATCGGACTCAGCGAACTGATTGACCATAGAGGCGAGGTTGATTCACACAATCCCGTGCTCTTTCGTGTCGTATCCGTTAAGCCGACGGTGAAACTTGAGCCGATTGGGCGTTTGGATACAGAACAATACTTCGGCTACGAAACTACATATGTCGATGACTTGGCTGCATTGCTTAGAGAGTCCAGTGCGAAGGCTCGCATAGGTTTCTCTCGATACGGCCAACCGTTCCGTGCTGTTGAGTCTGAGATAATGTCAACAGTCACATCATCAAGGCATGTGGTGGCTCTATTTGGGGGGCCTCGCCATGGCCTCTCGGATATCATGGCGCCGGGTTGCTCAGACCTCAAGGATGAGATTGACCTCTGGGTCAATACGATTCCCAATCAGGGCACCGAAACTGTTCGACTTGAAGAGGCATTGCTGATTAGTCTAGGTCTGCTCAACAATCTGGTTGGCTCCATGATCACGCGTACCGGCTTCTATTGACCGTCCAGTCCTTTGGTAAGAAGGCAACTTTAAAAAGCAGACCTCTGGCTTGTCGCCAACAGTAGTACGAATAGCCCAGTCCATAGGCCATTCGATACGGGTACCAGAGTGGTGTTACAGATGGCACACAGAAAGAAACACGCACCAAAGCGCGGCAGCCTGGCATACTTGCCAAGAGGTCGGGCTTCCAAGTTCGTACCCCGTATCAAGAATTGGCCTGAGTATGACGGCTCGGCTGCAAAACTACTTGGCTTTATCGGCTACAAGGCCGGCATGACACATGCGGTGGTGACGGTTGACAATCCCAACAGCCCCTTCAAGGGCCAAGAAACCGTGATTCCTGTGACCGTAATCGACACACCACCGGTGCGTCCATTCTCCATCAGGGGCTATGAGGCCACACCCTATGGTCTCAGGCTCGTCACTGAGGTTCTCGCTGAATCATTGTCCGACGACCTTCGCAGGACGATGCCTCTGCCCAAGGAGTACGATCATGAGGCCAAGATGTCAGAGTTCGAGGAGAAGCTCGACTCACTTGCAGAGATTCGCATGCTTGTTCATACTCAGCCAAGACTTGCCGGGGTGCCAAAGAAGAAGCCGGACGTGACTGAGTACAAGATCGGCGCGCCCAGTGTCACTGAAGCATTTGAGTATGCAAGAGGCATCCTCGGAACCGATCTCCGAGTCGCTGACATCTTGGAAGAGGGAATGCTGGTTGATGCTGTTGCTGTGACGAAGGGCCACGGTTTTCAGGGCCCTGTTCGCAGATGGGGTGTCAGGATTCTCCAGCACAAGTCACGAAAGACGAAACGTGGCGTGGGTTGCATTGGCCCATGGAGTCCAACCAATATCCGGTACACCGTGCCACGCCCCGGACAGACAGGTTTTCACACACGCGTGAGTTATAATCACGTTGTCGTGAAGATGGGGGAGCGCGGTGAGGAAATCACACCTGCGGGCGGTTTTGTGCACTATGGCATAATCCGCGGTGACTATGTGATGGTCAAAGGTTCGATTCCGGGTCCGATTAAGCGTCCCATCCGCCTGAGGCATGCGATTCGCCCGAAGAAGGGCCACAGGGTCCAGCCGATGCAGGTGAGCTATATCAGCACCTCATCGAAGCAGTAGTGGGAGGATGAAGGTCAATGGTCAAGACGAAGACATATTCGCTGAAGGGGAAGGCCGGGGCGGCGATTGAACTGCCCACGCATTTTGACACACCCTATCGTCCAGACCTCATCAAGAGGGCAGTACTGGCTCTCCAGTCCCGTAGGTATCAACCACACGGCGTCGATGAGATGGCTGGCAAGCGTACGACTGCTGAGAGCTGGCAGACCGGCCATGGCAGATCCCGAGTGCCCCGTGTAAAGGGCGGTGGGACCTCGGCAGCCAACAGGGGCGCCTTTGCTCCCGGTACAGTCGGTGGAAGGGTTGCCCACCCACCCGAGGCACGAAAGGTTCTGATAGAACGGATTAATAAGAAGGAACGAAGACTGGCAATTCGCTCAGCCATTGCTGCAACTGCGAACAGAGAGCGGGTGGCTCGACGCGGTCACAAGGTTGACTCAGTTCCAAGCATTCCTCTCGTTGTGGATGACAAGCTGGAAACCCTGAGTTGTACAAGGGAAGTGCGCGAGTTTATCAACGCACTAGGCTTGGACGATGACTTGGAACGTGCTATTCGGGGCAGAGGGATTCGTGCCGGAAAGGGCAAGATGCGTGGCCGAAAGATGAAGACCCCCAAGTCATTCCTGATTGTCATAGGGGAGGACCGCGGCATCAGTATGGGTGCACGAAACCTGCCCGGCGTAGATGTGGTAGAGGTTCACGGCCTGAACGCGGAGCTACTGGCACCGGGGACGCATCCAGGGCGGCTCGTTGTGTGGACCAAGTCAGCCATCGAGCGGCTGGAGAAGGAGCGCCTGTTCTTGTGAGGTGAAATGTGATGAGAGATCCGAATCTTATCGTTCTTGGACCTGTTGTCACTGAGGCCAGCCTCGACGCGGTGGACAACGAGAACAAGCTCACATTCTTCGTCGCCCGTGATGCGAACAAGAACACTATCAAGTGGGCCGTGGAAACGCTCTACGATGTGGTGGTGGAGAAAGTCAATACTCTCATCCTTCCGGATGGGAGAAAGAAGGCGT
>CAZSTY010000126.1:0-4778 GCA_964609885.1 uncultured archaeon | reverse complement strand
CACGCACAACCTCAATCCCGGCGAAGACACCCTGGGCGACGGAAGTGAGTTTCTCCATAGTTTCCGAGCGAGCTCTTCGCACCGGCTCGACCGTGTTGGCATAGCGATATGCGAACGCCAAGTACACAGGGGCACCAATGACCATTATCAACGTAAACACTGGAAGACTGAAACCAGCAAGTGTCACGAGTCCAGTGAGGCCGGATACCCTGTCATAAGAAACGAGTAGAATTCCTGTAATGAGCATCGATGAGAGGCCACCGATGAGGTTCCTGAGAGCGGGGTTCAGAGAGAATCTCACCCAGCTGATGTCCTGCATGGCCACAGAGAGCATGCGCTTGCTGTCCACCGTGTCGTGAAAGGCCATACTAAACTCCTGAAGCTTCTCGAAAAACTCCTGACGCGCGTCACGTTCCCAAGCTAGAGTCACTATCCCCCACACATATCCCACAAGGAAGTACATCAGCATGTATGTGACCGCAAGACCGGTAATCGTCCAGACGTAGAAGACAAATCTGCTGCTCAGCCCGCTTACAGTAAGCTCGTCGATGGCGCTTCCCACCAAGACGCTAGGCATGGTCGTGAGGAACGCCGAGATGCCCGTCAGAAGTGTAGCTGCAACAATGGCACCCTTGTGTCTCAGAAGCCCGGCAAGCATGTAGCGGGCTGCGCTTGTTGTCTTGGAATCACTCTCACTCATTGTTACGGTCCCCCATTTCTTCGATGATCGAGTCAATCTCCTCACTCAGTCCTTGGAGAAGTCGTACAATCTTGCGACGCTGGGAAGCGGTCAGCTCACCTGCTGACTCCTTGAGCCTTGAAACAACAACGGTCATGAGGTTGACATATGCTGAGGCCCGGTCCTCAGGCTCCAACAGGCTGAGCCAGAACAGAGGGCCGACACGGACCTTCTGCTCCACCGACTCCTGCCTGCTCCGGACGTTCTTCAACACATTCAGTCCTCTATCCGTGATTGCGTAGATCTTGGAGCGGCCATCGGTGCGCACGGCCTGAATCATGCCGTGATGCTCAAGACTAGCAAGAAGGGGATAGACGGATCCCGGACTCGGTCTCCACACCCCTCCCGTACGTTCCTCCATCAGACGCATCAAGTCGGTGCCGGACATCTCGCTGTTCTCCAGTAGGCGCAATATCAACAGCTTCAGCATTCCTCGTGGAATGGCCTGAAGACCGTCATGCCAGTGGGGATGCGGGTGACTGTGTCGCGGCATCCTGTGACCTCAATTATCGAATGCGATATTTCTCGCAATATCGAATGCGATATAAAGGCGTCGGTGTCGGCTGTGTCCGCATGTTGTGTGAGGGTTAATAGTCGTACAAGACAAGTTTCTTAAGACCACACCGGGGGGACGGTCGGCAAAGCGAGGGAAGCGACATGGGCGAGAAGGCCAAGGTGAAAGAAACAGTCAGACTGTATTCAAAGGTGTGGCAGCTTCCCTCATTCCGCGGAATAGTCCTGCGACTTGGCCTCTCAGTCATCGGCGTGTCTGCTGTCCTCTCATTGTTGAAGACCATCAACCTGCCGGGGTGGAACACGCTCACCGCATTTGTCGAGTACATCCTGCTCTTCGGCGTTCCTACATCAGTTGGCGTGGGTCTCCTGTATCTCATCATCAGAGAGCCCGGCGCCCCGCTTGATCTGCGCAGGACGGTCGGATCTGTCCTCTTCGCAGTGATCTTCTGGCTTGTCGTGGCTGTTCTTGGAGGGGCTATTGATACGCTGGCCGGCATTGCGTACTTTGAGGCCCGTTTCATTCTGTTGGGCATGGGAATGGCGTACTTTGCCCTCTCCTTCCTCATCACAGGTCTGAGCGAGCGACACCCGCTCAGGAACTTTCTCGGCTCACTCATGCCCCCACTGACGCTTCTCGTTTCATGGATACCGCTCACGTGGCGGGGGGCGTTCGTACCGCAGCTTCCGCAAAGCGGTCTTGCCATGATGACGATAATGGTCATCGTCGATGCCCTGGCGGTGAACTACATCTTCAGCGCAGTCAGCAGGCCTTTCGAGCGAGACCTTGGTATCAGTGGCCCGGGCCTGCTCAGGGCGTTCGGGCATGCGTATCTCGTGGACAACCCGATTCCATTCGAGAGGATGATGACGCAGATTGCGGTCGAACAGGATGTGCCAGTTGAGGTGCTGGTTGTACGCAGCAGCGACGAGATCGTTGCTGTCGCTGTGACTCTCTATGTCCACCCAGGGCCTTTCAGAGACATAGGCAGCAGCGCTCTTCCCTCGGTGATCATAAACCATATCGAGGAGAAATACGGGGCCGTCGGGCTCGTGTTTCATGGCACTTGCACGCATCACCAGAACCTCACGTCTAAGGACGACTTTCCGAGGGTGCTTGCAGAGATTGACCGGCTGATTGCCAATGCGGAAACTCACAGTGAGGTTGGTGGTCCGGTGTGGTCGGACGAGGGCAAGTTCAAGGTATGGACGATATTCTCAGGGGACGACGTGCTCGCAATCACCACGAGCTATCCACACTTCACCGATGACATCAGCCTGGAAGTAGGAAAACAAGCGGCAGCGCTTGTGCGTCAGCGTGTGCCGAGCATTCGTGGAGTCTGCATTGTAGATGCCCATAACTGCATTGGTGAGGACGCAGTTTCGGTAATGCCAGGCGATCCCGATGCAGACGAATACGTGGCCAGCGTGGCAAGCGCCGTCTTTGCGACCGCCAATGTTCCTCGTAGGCCCGTCGAGGTCGGTGTCTACAGACTGACTGACCACGGCCTCACGATCACAGATGGCATAGGACCTGGGGGCATTGCTGCGTTCATCATCAAGTCCGCCGAGAACGAATCGGTAATTGTGGTAGTCGACGGAAACAATGTGGAGCCCGGGTACCGGGACAGAGTTGTTGGCCTACTCAAGGGACAGGGGTTTGCCAACGTCGAGATAGTGACAACTGACACACACATTGTCAACGCGGTATCTCTATCGCACAAGGGATACCCACCGGTCGGACGGGAGCGGCCCGATGATGTGCTAGATGCCATCGGAATCGCAGTCACAAAAGCACGAGAAAACATGAGGCCTGCGTCAATCGGACTTGAATTTGGCGAGGTGAGAGGAGTTAAGACCTTCGGCGAGAGAGGATTCGACACCCTCACACTTGATATTGCGGAGGCGGCATCCATCGCCAAACGCACTGGTCTCGGACTGGCTGGTGGAACCGCGCTGTTTCTGATTCTCCTGTCGCTGCTTCTGTAACGAGAGTAGGAAATGACTTATCGTGTCAGCAGTATACTGTGCAGAACGAATGGAGAGTCTCACGATGACGGCGAAGAGAATCTTGGTGTGCATCACAGGTGCCAGTGGGGCAATCTACGGTGTCCGAACAGTCCGAGCCCTGAAGACACTTGGACATGAGGTACACCTGATTGTCACACGGTGGGGAGAGAAGACATTGGAATACGAAACGGGACTCTCCGTGCAGGGACTCAGTGCCGAGGTAGATTCAACCTACAGTGAGGTGGACCTTGCTGCAAGTCCTGCATCCGGTAGTTTTCATCTTGACGCCGTCGTAATCGTACCCTGTTCCATGAAGACCCTCGGAGCCATCGCTCATGGCATTGCGGACAATCTTGTTGTCAGGGCTGCTGACTGTGCACTCAAGGAGAAGAGGAGGCTCGTTCTAGTCGTTCGAGAGAGCCCATACAACCTCATCCATGTCAGGAACATGGCGGCCGTCATGGAGGCGGGTGCCGTTGTTCTGCCAGCAAGTCCGGCCTTCTGGCACAGGCCGGAAACCATCGAGGATCTCGTGGACTCTGTTGTCGAACGAATACTTGTTCATGTAGGGGTGGAACCACCCGACCGAACCGTCTGGAAAGGACGGAGTGTCTAATCACGAAACACTGAGAGTGGGTCTCACCGTAGATAGAGGGCAATGGTGAGCGTGTGGGAACAGTACTGGCACCGCACCGGTCTGCGCTGAAGCAGCTCCTCCACCTGCTCGGGGTCAAGTGGCGCACCGCATCTCAGGCAGACCCATGAGTCAATGCTCTCGGCCAGCTCGTCGATAGTCGTCGGCAACATGGCAATGTCCTCACCCAGAGCATCAACTCGGACAGCAGCATGCCGCCCCGTTTCTGGGCCGGTGATAGTGACTATGACGGCCACCTTCTTGCCAGTGTACTTGCCCTCGGCATAGCCACGAATGGTGCCTATGAAGTCACCGGCAACGATCCGCTCGTCACAGTCGACAATATGGAAGTTCTTGGCGGGAAGAATCTTCTCAGCCTTGGTGAACAGTACTCTGGCGTTCCAATCGAGTATCTGCTCCTGTCCCGTCTTTGTTAGGTTCTCCAGAATCATGTCGAACTGCTCGGTCGTCGCCTTGAGAGGCTTCAACAGGTCGCAGACGGAACGTATGAGATATGGTTCGACCTGCACCGTGTGCAGCTGATCCTTGAAGTCTATGTAAGAGACCGTGGAAACAATCTTGCCTTGAACACAGTCCTTTGTTGGATAGAACGTGAACAGTGGGCTCCTGAACCCGCCAACCTCGATACGTGAGATTGTCTTCACGCTGTCCCCGGCCAGCTCCAAGCAGTCCTCTGGGTACGCGACCACACTGACCGTCACGTTCGTTATCACGTACCCGCTGTTGTTGACGATCTTCACCTTGTAGTCAAACTTCCCACCGACAATCTCGCAGCCACGATACACCTCGACGCCCTTCTCAGGGGCCGGCTCCTCAATAGACGGCTCAATCTCAACCGGCCGGGCAGGTTCTGTCGCCTCG
>CAZSTY010000125.1:0-4782 GCA_964609885.1 uncultured archaeon | reverse complement strand
GGCATTGCCGACCACGCTGGTCTGCTCACAACAGGGCAATGTTGCGGCTCGCTTGATTTCTGGCTGCTTGAGGACAACAACATCGTATTTCCGGCACTACTCAGTGGCGATGAAACACAGCTCGCACTCGAGAGTGCCGACGACCAAGTCTATGTGTGGTCGAAGAGCGTAGGGCCAGTGGAGTTCACTCGCTTTGTCTACCACCACTCCGTCCATGGCCATGAGATGTTGTTTAACGAGATCTTTGTGAATAACAAGTCGCTCGAGGACGCCAGCATCACGTTCTTCGCAGCTCTAAGACCCATATCGGTATTCGGTATCGACCCCGTGTTTGAGATGAGATACGATGATGCTCGCAGGCAACTCTACGCGAACGGCCACATGGCTCTCGAGTGCAATCACGAGCCGGACCTCCTAGTCATGACCACAGCCAACAACCCGCATGCTCTCTCAATGGTGACTGGTTCGGAGAACAGACTCGACCACCAGTTCAGGACGGCCAGCGGTCTCTGCACTGCGATCCTGAGGTATTCTGTGAAACTCCGTCCGGCACGCTCGGAGACTTTCTTTTTTGTCCAACCTCTCGGAATAGTGAATGCGAACCATGGTGTCTACCAAGCATCACCAGAGGCTAGGTTCGTATCTGTAGAACGATGGTTCGAGTTCATGGACGAAACGGTCAATGGGCGCTTTCCTGATTCTTTCCTCGACAGAGTGGTGACCATGGCGAAAGCCATCGTCGCCGCGCAGGCCCAAGATGCGATCTTAGGCGACAGACTATGTCTCACCCCTACCGAAAAGGGTCGGGTCGTTAGAGCATTGCTGGAGATGGGTGGTTGGGACGTACTGCTGCGGATAGCTGAGAACGTCTCGAGAGCCCTTCGAGATGGACCAGTGAATAACACATCGAGCATATTGCCGGTACTTTGGGGTCTTCTCGAGATGCAGACCTTCGGTACCAAGAACGATGTTATGCCTCATCTCAGACCAGTGGTCGAAGAGGCGTGGTATCTCCTTCGAGACAGGCTCACCGCAGAAACTACGACGGACCCCCAACCGGACATGGAGCCTGCCATGGCTCCCGACCCGGGTTCTCCCACTCCCTCCGACAACGACTCTTTCGAGTCGGTCGCGTCTCCCCAGAGTGAGGAGGGTCCTGTCAGGGGCGATGAACACCACAATGTGGACATCATGAGTGTGGTGGACTTTCTATGGTTGCTCGCCACAACGAGAACAACGATTCAGGCCCTTGAGAGGCTCGGCGGGAAGAACGGGGTCTTGGAGTTGAGGGACCTCCTCGAACGATACGAGCAGAGAGTGGGTGTTCAGACGAGAGAGGCAATGTCCCGTCTGGGTGGACTGCAATGCGACGGCGTAGGGAATCTCGTCCGCATGATTGACACTGGTACGCTCCTAGGGCCAGATCTGGTACCTCCCCACGTGCTCTCAGAATGCGTACAGATGACTAAGAGGACGCTCGCGAAGAGGGGCATCCCAAAGAGCCCTGACAGGTCCGGTGTCAACCTCATCTACATGGTTCTGCGGCTTGCGCATGCTCAGGCGATGATGAACGACGGCGACTCAGTCGAATATGCTCTTGAAACAATAAGGAAATACGTGTGTACGAATGGGATGATTCCCGACGAGATCGCTGACACCAACCGGACCCCGATTCAGGCAGCCTCGGCCATCAGATCTGCAACCGACTTCATCCTGATGCTGCGTGCCGCGCTCATTCGCGAAGAGAATGAGAATCTTGTTATCACACCCGCCGTTCCTGACGAGTGGTTCGTGGCCAAACGTGACCTCCTCCTCAGTAGGGCGCCCACACGTTTCGGCCCTGTCAGCGTAGAGATGGGACTGTCTGCCAACCAACACCAAATCGAGATCAAGATGTCACGGCTCCCCGCGGAGCTGGAGATTCATGTCCCGTCATTCAGAGGGTTGAAGACCTTCAAGGTATATGGCGGGAGCGTGGTGGAGCGCGTCAAAGACGGGGTCTCACCCAAATTGCGCGTTGTGCCACTGTCCGACAACGTTGTGGTGACGTACCACAGGTAACAGACATCAGTCACGGAACTACTCTCTTCGGGTAGCCGTTCTCCTTCCATCGCCAGAGCTCGACATGACACCTCAGGTCTTTCATTGGGCCCTTCAGCTTGATCCCGGAAACAACATGTGAACCATCGATGTAGGGCCCGTCCTTGTCATGTGGTAGCTTGTCGATATACTCCATGACATCCTCAGCGTAGTCGCGAGCAACAACCACAGCACGCCTTGGAAAGTACGGCAGGAATTTCATCTCGTCCTTCTTCAGAACGCGAACGCCGAAGCTGTCAATTGTGTCAATGAAGTCAATCACTGCACCGCGGGTGGCAATGTCGTCAATTGCTTTCACAAAGGTGTAGTTCTGCGAGAGATTGAGAACAGCCATCTCGTCGAAGCTGGAGGCATCCGCCTCCCCGTTCTTCTGCACGTGGTTCACAACTATGTCAACTATTCCCGTGGCTCCGCTTCTCTTCGTGAGGCGGGCCTTAATTGAAACCTCACCACCATACTCTTGATGGGCAAAGCGGGCCACACGGTTCAGAAACGGATCCTTGACACGCTTCAACATCTCGTCAACGACGGGTCTGAAGTCAGTATACATATGAGGTTGCGGCCGCTCAGGAACCTCATATCTCGACTCAAACATCTCACCGAGCTCCGAGGCGAACTCGAGAGTCTCCTGAAACTCCTGACTCTTTGGTGTTATGAGGACGGTGACTACTCTGTCGCCCTGAGCAAGGAAGATGACCTTTTCGTCAGTCGAGAAGGATGACAGTCCGCCCAGCGACAGCTCGGAAGAAAAATGCCTCGCTGCAGTAATGAAACTGGCAAACAATGACGGGTCAGTGTTGCCTCTCATCTTCGAGAAGAGCGGAATTCCTGACTTGGCCTCGAATATTACAACGCCTTCGATGTCCAATGTTACAGTCCCCTATGCGCATTGCGCCCGACACCAAAGGTCTTGTTTTAACATTGACTAACCATGCAAACAAGGCCATTGGGGGGCGATTTGGTGTTCCATGCTGTCGTAGGTGTTATTGCGGTGCGACCTTCCAAGGCTGGCGCAAGACCCTCTTGAAAATCTTACTGTCATAGAAGGGAGCCTGTCGGTTCAGGCACACCGCCACCATACATCTTGAGCAGAGGAACCTCGCCATCGTAGCAAGAGAAGGATCATCGCTCACGGCATTGACGAACTCCTCGCGAGCTGGGACTGCAAACACGGCTCTCTGAGTCGTGACCGTCGAGACCACACGTTCGTAGACGGCCGACACAAACTGGTCATCAGAGAGGCCTTTCTTGCTGAGCAGCGCAAGTGCCACAACACTCTTTGCCAGACTGCAAGAGGGTGTGTACCGTTCTGGCGGCCATCTATATTCCACGTTGTTCTCCACTACGCCCACCTTCCAAAACTTGAAGGTTTCAAGGCCTAGTGGACGCTCATCGAACAGCACACGCTCGACTATTGAGCCATTCGCTCTCTCGGCTCCCAGCCTCAGGGAAACACCTCTCGGAGTGTGGAAGACGGACTCACAGAACGCATACCATCCCTGCACGGGGCCATGTCTGAGCAACGCCCGGGCTGCCTCGACCCTGGGGTCGCGCTGGTCGAATTCGTGGGCTGGAGCCCAAATAGTGTGACGTGAACATCTGGGACGACCACAGAGAGAGCACGGGTATGTTTCCTCGCCGGGTCTTGTGGTACCATAATGTTTACATTCCTCGCACTGTGACACGGACTTCCCAACCGAAGGAGCTTCCTGTACACCGCGTGAGGGTTATCTCTTTCGCATACGGGTAGCCTACCGTCAGCCACAAGAGGGCAACACGATGAATAATCATGTCGTCAAGTCAGACTTCCTTGTGATAGGAAGCGGCATTGCAGGTCTGACATTCTCCATCAAGGCATCCACACACGGGTCGGTCAATATCGTCACGAAGAGGTCACTCACAGACTCGGCCACACGACTGGCACAGGGTGGCATTGCAGCGGTGGTTTCCCCTGAGGACTCCTTCGAGTCGCATATTGAGGACACCCTTCGTGTCGGTTGTGGACTCTGCCATCGCGATGTTGTCGAGAGCATTGTGCGTGCAGCACCTGCTCGAATACAGGATTTGATTGATCTCGGTGTGGAGTTCTGCCGGGCCGACGACGATGCAGGATTTGACCTCGGCCTTGAGGGAGGACACTCGCACCGAAGGGTGCTGCACGTGAAGGATCACACAGGCCTGAACATCGAAGAGGCCCTCGCTCGTGCGGCTCGCGACAACGACCGGATAACGGTCTTCGAAAATCACATGGCTGTCAACCTCGTCGTGAAGAACAACGATGTGCTGGGCGCATATGTCCTTGACACCGAAACGGGAGAGATCAAACGGTTCGCAGCTCGCGCCACTGTGCTTGCCACTGGAGGCGTGGGAAAGGTCTTCCTCTATACGAGCAACCCAAAGCACACCACAGGGGACGGCATTGCCATGGCCTACAGGGCTGGAGCGACGATATCAAACATGGAGTTCATCCAATTCCATCCCACGCTGCTCTACCATCACAGACTTCACTCGTTCCTCATCTCAGAGGCTCTTCGGGGTGAGGGCGCAGTCCTGCTGGGTGCTGATGGCGAGAGATTCATGCCACGATACCACCCACATGCCGAACTGGCACCGCGTGACATCGTTGCGAGGGCCATAGATGCGGAGTTGAAGAGGACCGGGGCGGAACGTGTCTTCCTTGAC
>CAZSTY010000124.1:0-4820 GCA_964609885.1 uncultured archaeon | reverse complement strand
AAGACTCATCGAACGACTGAGAGGTGCCGATTGGATAGTCGAGACCTCAGTCTACGGAATCAAGACTGCCTCGATACAAGTGAAGGGCCTAGACATGCAGGAAGTGTGGTCGCGACTGCAGGAGGCCGCCGGAGAGATTGGAGTGGAGATCTACGGTTTCTCAAAGGCTGTCAGCTTGGAGGACATATACGATGAGATCATTGACAGAGAATGACCGTGTTAGAGAGTTCATTCGCCTCGCGCGCTTCGACACTGAGGTTTCCTACAGGAGTCCGGTGATAGAGCTGCTCGTGGCCATCGTTGTCTTTGTCTCGGGCGCTGGTGCATTGAGAGCAACCATGGGAATGACTGTGTCATCTAGGATTCAAGCGATTCCGTTCTACAATGCTACCCAGACATGTGAGATGTTCACACAGGGAGTCGAGATGCAGCTCACCATGGGCCTGATTCTTGCACTCTACAACGTGTGGTACACGATGGTCCTTCTGATTCCGCCCATCGTGGCATTCACATTTGCAAGGAGATTTGAAGATGGAACAATGAGGACGTTTCTATCGTATCCGATCGACCGAAGGCAACTCATCGTCACGAAGATGGTTGTGCTCTTCCTCGTGGTATGGATACCGGGAGTCATCATCTCGGTAACGTGGGTCTATCTTCCATTCTTGGGTATCGTTGACTGGACTGGGACTGTATTGACAATTGCAGTAGCCACTGTGGCACTCGTGCTTCTTGTCACAGGCACGTTCGCTATTGCGGCAGTCACAAGAAAGTCGGCAATCACCACCGTAGTTGCGATGATGATGTGGATTGTGCTCCTTATCACCTTCTCCGGCCAAGGAACAATCCCACCGTTCATGGCCATCGGCAACCCGATGACGCTTGTACTTGAGTTTCTCATGGGAGGGACCAACGCACCTCATCTGGAGGATGTGATTCTTGGTCTGGTCATAGATGCCATGCTGGCCACGTTGGCGGGCGTCGTGGCCATAAAGGCATTTGACATGGCGGAGGTGGCGTGAGTGACACCGCGCAAAAGACTCGGCAGGTTCCTACTCGTCGTTGGGATAGCTATCATGCTTGTGTCAGTGGTCGGCCTCCCAGGAGGAACAGGTTTGGGCTCGACGATTGTACCGGGTGAGTATCTTGTCGCCACCAGCGAGTACTTGGGAGCTTGCCAGATCAGATTCCATACGATGGCCGAGTGGCCAGCAGATGTGTACTTGCTCAACTGGAATGACACCAACCGTCTTCTCATGTCCGGATCGCTCAATGACACACACCCACTATATGCTTGGGAGAATGTGACGATGTTCTCAGCCCTTGTTCTCGTCCCGAATCCCGGCTACTACTCCATTGTCATTACTCCCGCCATGAACATGACCGTGTCGTTTACCATTGATGCGGTGCCCGTCATCCCACAGCACTTCGTGCTAATTGTAGGTGCTGCAGCATCCATAGTGGGAGCTGTGATAACAAAAATAGAGGGAGAAGAATAGGGAGGCCCAAGAGCCCGCAGGCCCCGGGCTCCCATTTCATAGTTGGGGGAGGCGTTCTATCGCTCCCGCACACGAAGCTTCTTTGCAAGTCGCTCTGGAATCTCGTCGGGGTCGACAAAGTCCTCCGGAGGAACGACCACGCGCGGCTTTGGTTTAGCAGCAGTCTTCTTGCACTTGCCGTCCTCCGTCATCTTCAGCTCTATGCAGACGCCGTACTGGCACCATGGACCGTCACACTCGTCATCGACCCATGTACACCAGACGACCTTTTTTCCACCTCTCCGACGAATCTTCAGTGCTGACGGTCGCTTGTCGCACCGAAAGCTCTTGCAGAGAGGTGTACAGTCTGACAGACCAGAACTCATCTTGTTCACCATTTGGTTCGTCCTACACACTCTGTGCTACTCTTACTATCTCTTCCAAAGTCTTGTACCCGCCATCAAGAATCCGTATTCGCCTGTCAACGCGGGATCTCTGAAGGCGATACTCTTGCGGTGAGAGGTCGCCAATCCTGCGTCTGGCCTCCAGCCTGCTGGCCTCTTTCTCAAGGGCGCGGCGTGCCTTGGCCATAGACTTCAACCACTTTCTGGCGGTCTTCACCTGCTGCTTGATGGTACGTTTCAGATTCTTGGCCTCTCTCGACAAGGCGGACTTCTGCTCCCGGTAGACATCGGAATCGAGGGAGGATGACGCCTCGTCAAGCCGGGAAATCTTTTCCGTTGTTTCGTGCAGCTGCGACACAAGAACCTGCAACGAGATTGAGGTCCTCGCCCGCAGAAGCTCCTCCTTTCGCCTACGAACCCGTTCGAGCAAGTCTTTCAGCTCCTGTGTTCTTGTGGCCAATGCCTCTCGGTCAGCATTCTCCAGCGCGAGAGCCTGACGAGTGGCACGAATTGCCTCTATCAGCTCGTCAAGCTCGCCATCTATGATCTCAAGCTCCGAACGCGTGAGGAGAGCCGAGAGGTCCGCTGGGTTGACACCGTCAACAACAATGCCAAAGTCTGGCAGCTCTTCATCGTTCCCTGAAATCTCAAGGACCAAGTGGGCCTGCGAGGATGAGCGGGTGTCGCCGCCGGCATCCTCAGCCTCTGGCATCAGTGGACTGCCGCAAGAAGAGCAGTAGCGGCCCAGTGGGACTTGGCGGCCACAGGCCGGACAGACAATGAGCGCCTTTGACATCACGACACTCCGCCATAAGATCATAGAAGAAGAGGCCAGTCAGATGGCCTCCGCCTCACTCCAAGCAACGAGTCATGTCAGCGTGGCAAGGCGAGCGGCCGCTTCATCCAGCTTGGCCTTCGTTGTGACGATTGTCTCTGCACCGTAGGTCGGAAGGACCTTCAGCTCCTCCACAAGGAGAGCAATGGCCTTGACGGCATCAATCTCCTTCTTGTCCAGCGAGCCATCCGGGAATGTGATCGATGCCTCAATCCACTTCTCCTTGGTCTCATCTGCTGGAAACAGGCAGTAGATATAGTCCTCATTGCTACAGATGAACGAGGGAGTATGTTCCCAAGCCTGAGCCAGCAGGGCACCAAAGGCCTTCGCGTTCTCCGCCTTGTCTGCCATAGACCTTCACCATCAAGCTAGATGAGATTGACTGCACCTTGTAGGTATACCTTATTTGTTTTGCTGGAGCGGCCTTTTGTACGCGACTAGGGCCGGTGCCACACAAATGAGTAGTACACAATCTCTCCGTTCTCTTTCACCGTGGCAATGATGAACTTCTTGCGGACCGTGGTGGCCAAGCGCCCGGCCCGCACGATATCAAGGGGGTAGACACCCTTCCGTTGAGGAATCACGTGAACAAGAAAGGGTGCATGGTCGATTCCCGGGCCATGTTCATAGACTGCAAAGTCGGTGCCAAACTTGAGGCCCGGACGAATCACAAACCCGCGAGCCCGGAGGTCAGAATACACCATGAAGCGATCTCTGAACTCGTCCGACCGTTCCAAGCCCAGCTTGATGAGGTCCTCCAAGGTGAGCATCCTGTCACTTAGCGGGTCGTGGACCTTGAGGCGATTCTTGCTGACAAGATAGGTGCACTCCAAGAGGGACAATTCCAGAGGTTTGTCGAACTCGGGTGATTTGGGCTTCCTGATACCCACTGGCTGACCAAAGTATCCGTTCGCGTACAGACGGGTTCCGTGCTCGGGATTCCACACGATGCCCCGATCACCGACCAGCTCCGCCACTGGGGTTGCATCAGAGTCCATTGCCAAGGGTGCCACGCTCAGGCCATAGTCTACGTATTGAGGGTGAGCGACAGACCGCGGATGGTGTTTGCTGCGTCCTCCGCAAAGTTGCTGACCTCTTCAAGCATATTGACGAAGTCGCGGACTCTTAGGATTGTCGCAAGCGGAAGATTGCTGGGATATAGTGCAGCCCAGATGTCCCTCATGAGTACATCAATCTGCTTCTCCAAGTTGCAGATGTCATAGGTCTTGGCCAGGGACTTCTCGATGTCAAGAGAGAGGAACCTCACAGCCTCGCGCTGGTGTGTGACAATCTCCAGGTACTTCTCCCCAAGGTCGCCAATCTTCTCCTTGAGAACGCCCTCAGGGTTCCATGATGACATGAACGCTGCAAGGTGATAGCATGCAATCTCAGCACCGTCGACGAGCTTGTCGTTGTAGTGAACGAGGCGAAGAAGGTCCTCACGCTGCATCAGGGTTGTTGCGGACGCGAGCTCGTTGAGTATTGCACGCTTTAGATCATCACCTTTCTCTTCCAGATGAGTCACTTTCTCAAGCTCTTCAGCGCTGAGTGTCTTGCCCGACTCTAGCCAGTCTGCAATGGCACCTGCAACTATCTTGGTCGCCGACAGGGCCACCCGAAAGTGCTCGTCGAGCATCTTCGTGACATTGGCAAGCTCGCTCGTGATGAAACGTCCGTTGTCGAGTACCATGAATTCACACCCTGATGGATGCGTGGGCCAAATGGACGCCAGTTTTAAATCTTCTCAACAGCGAGTCTCCCGCAAAAGAGGTCGAGTCATGGAGCCTTGGCAGGTAATTGTTGCACTGATTCAGGGACTTGTTGAGTGGCTGCCCATCAGTAGCGAGGGGCAAGCGGTGCTCTTCATCTACAACTTCGGTGATTTGCCCCCTGAGGCCCTGATCTCGGTGGTCGTGTGGTTGCATCTGGGGACCGCGCTGGCTGTCATCGTCAGGTATCCTCGAGATTTCATCCACATTCTGACGCTACGTGACAGGCGGCTGTTCAGGCTATTGCTCATTGCCACACTCGCAACGGCAGTGACAGGAGTTCCCATAGGTGAGAAACCGCCATCGCCAGTCATGTTCATGCCGAGCATGGCCA
>CAZSTY010000123.1:0-4824 GCA_964609885.1 uncultured archaeon | reverse complement strand
TATCGAGAGTTCGAACAGGTGGGGATGCGTCCCCCTTGGAACAGGTCTCTCCCGGCCCACCATCCCAGAGTCTAAAGAACATGACCAGAGGCCCAGCCAATGCCAAGACAGATCTACGATGTCGACAAGTTCCTTGAAATGAGCGAGAATGCAGTGGAATGCCGTGTGAAACGTGGCGGCGACAAGGTCAAGCTCAAGCTGCGAACGAAGAAATACCTCTATACACTTGTCCTCGAACCACAAGAGGCCGAGGCCGTCATCCAGCGTGTGAAGTGCCAAGTCGTAGAGGCTAGGCCTCAGACTGAGAGCACCTAGACCTCGAACGTTTCGTTAGTTTCAGGCACAACTGCTCGTCTTCCCTTCTTCTTTAGCTTCTCAGCAAGTGCATCGCACGACTCCGATTCTCCATGGACTATGTAGAAGAGTGGATCACCCGGAATGTTGAGAAGATGAGTCAACAGGCCTCTGGAGTCAGAGTGACTGCTAAGGTGATGATAGAATACATCGGCCTCCACATCAAATGTTCTTCGCCCGACTGTGACCTTGCGTCTAGCGAGGAGCTCCGCGCCAGGAGTACCAGGAATCTGAAAGCTGACAAGAACGATTGAGTTGCGTTCGTCGTCGTGAACCATCTTGAAGTACGTATGAGAGGCTCCACCCTTCAGCATTCCAGCAGGTGAGATTATGATACCACCCCGTCGAACTGCACGTACGCGGTCGGTATGATCCTCAATCACTCGAACACGACTCACCGCACGTTCAAACGTGTGGGGGGACATGATGTATTGCGGATGACGCATGAGAATGTCGTTGACCTTCCTCGCGAGACCGTCGATATAGATAGGATACTTTCGTGTGAGACCGTACCGCTCGAGGATGCACATTATCTCTTGGCTTCTACCAACAGCAAAGGCGGGAATCAAGACCACTCCGCCCCGGGCCATGGTCATCTCAATTGTCTCAATCAGCTCTTGCTCAATCTTCTCACGAGGGGGGTTGATTCTACGGGCATACGTGCTCTCTGTCACAACAATGTCGTGCCTTGGTAGGTTGTTCCGAGCACCTGGGTTCAGCTGAGACTCAATTGCATTGAAGTCACCAGTAAAGAGAATGCGTTTTCCGTCTGCTCGGACAGACACCATTGCAGAACCTGGGATGTGGCCGGCATTGAAGAGAGTGATCTCAAACCTATGACCCAGCGGAATTGTTTCCTCGTAGGAGGTGGGCTCGCACTGGCGCTTGACGCGCATGATGTCTTTGCGAGAGAAAGGGACGCGTCCCTTGGATATTGTGTGCATATCCCGCAGTAATATGACCGACAAATCGCGGGTCGCGGGCGTGCAGAAGAGAGTCAAATCTGAGTCTCTGAGCAGAATGCGTGGAAGACCACCTGAGTGGTCAAGGTGCGCATGAGTGACGGCGATTCCTTGGAGACTGTCGGTAGGAATCATGTCTGGGAAGGCTGGGGGGTCTTGGAACTTTACACCATAGTCGACTAGCATGCTCTCGCTACCATCTTCTACCAGAAAGCCAGAACGGCCTATTTCACGACAAGATCCCAAGAACGTCAATTGTGCCATCGGAGCAACTCCAGAGGGGAGGCGAGAGGAGTCTTAAGAAAAAGCTTTGTGAAGAGGAGGCGAGCTCTCAATGAAGGCCGTATATTCGGATTAGCTGAAAACGCGGGTTTCTAAGAAGCGAAACCGATATTAGACCGAGCGCATTACGAGAAGTAACAGATCAGCAGGCGGAGAGACTTCGGGTGACGGAGGAGAAACCTGGGAGCCAGTCAGAAGACCAAGACATGGCGGAGTCAACCATACTCGTAGGATCAAAGAACGTGATGTCCTACGTCCTTGCCTGTAAGACTCTGTTCGACAAGGGTGCCAAGGAAGTCGTCATCAGAGCAAGAGGTCGACTCATCAGTCGCGCCGTTGACGTTGCAGAGATTACTCGTCACAGATTCATGCCCGATGTCGTGGTCAAAGACATCCAGATTGGCACAACAACGGTTCAGACTGACAAGGGTAGCGAGCTCAACGTGTCGACCATCGACATAGTGCTTGCAAGATAGAGAAGTTTCATATGCCTCTCGCCCGGAGCCTTGCCACCTGTTGGCGCTCACAGAGGCGAGGGCTACAATGAAACTGCCAGTCTGTATTATTGACCTAGAGTCAGATATTCTCTGTCCCAGTTGTCAGGAGAAACTGGACACGGGACAAATCAGTAACTTTGACATCGAGTTTTCCAGATGGTTACTTCAGAAGTCCAAGGAGTATCCCGAGCTGGCCGACCTACACCTCTTGCGAGCCGTACGCGTGGATGGTAGACTCATACTCATTGTCAAGAAAAAGAGCCGCGATATTCTGTTGGCGTTGGAAGACCTCATGGAGGAGATTAGGGAACAGTATGGAGAGGTGCTGATTTTGGAGGGGCCAGCAAAACTCCGAACCATAGTTCGCAAACTGATAGCGCCAGCAATCGAGGTAGGCATCAACAGTCTCTACCTCCCCGACGGCTTCAGAGAGAGCATAGTGGTTCTGCGCGAAGTGGATCGCGGGCGAATCCCGTACACGAAAGAGGAATTGCGACAGATAGTTTCCGCAGTCACTGGCGAAACCGTTCTGTTCGAGTACCAAGACGAGCGTGAGAAGAAGGAAGAAGAACAGGTTCCAGATGTACTGGAGAAGAAGATTCAGGAGTTCACACGGAAACGACGATGACCTTCGAAGAGCGCATCAAATCCGATTAATTGGGTGGTTCTTCATTAGCTCTCGCATCACAACTGTGGCATAGGAACCTTTTCTGAGAGAGAACCGCACCACCAAGTCCCCCTCAACGCATTCGGTTGATAGGTCCAGTGGACTCATCGAAACCAGATGAAGGCCTCCCGCTGAATCTAGGGCGGGCCTGTCGGGTTTTCTAAACTCCTGCAGTTCGATACCCTCATCACGCAGGATAGAATGAAGCAAATCCGTCTGCCACGAGGGAGGCATCTTTGTCGCATAACCCGGAACGGGTGCCGCAAGACCGTACTCACCAGATTCCACCATTCGTATCCGTTCCTCAAGGTTTCGCTCAGTCACATATAGCCATGAGTCACGGCCGGTGTGAGTCCTATCAAGCTGAATTACGAAGTCCCCAGGCTCTGGAAACACGATTGAGGCCCCTCGCCGCATTCGTGCACTAATCAGCCTGTTGAATAGATACGACTGATATGCATGAACGAAGATTGTCTGAACCTTTGGTGGAACTTGGGAGAACGCTCGCTTGTAGTCGCCGGGCCGTTTCATTAATTGTTTCATCACAGTCTGTTCATATCTAAGGTCCGGGGGAAACATACTCAAGATCTTCTCATCCGGTTCCAGATTCTCCGCCAGACGCCTACGCGCCTCTGTCAGCTCAGGCGACTCGAACTCGCTGGTCGTCGTCAGCATCAGGCGCACAGCACTTTCAAAGTCGTTTCTGACGAGCGCCTTGCCAACCAAGTGAGTATACGGACGTGTCACGCCAAAACGTTGGACACCAAAGTAGTTCAACAGAGGTCGTCGTATGACCTCGCCCATTAGACGAGCTGCTGTTTCACAGTCCACAGCCATCTCCCGAAGCCGTATTGTAAACCGATTGCCCCATAGGTCCCCGATCTGGACCGCATGTCGAGTATACCGAATATCGCGGATGTCTATCCGGGCAAGGCGAATCCTGCGAAGCCGCTCTGCCGCGCGGGCTGGAACCGACATGAGCTGGACTGTGATCGCACGCTTATCCTTTAGACCTGCATAGCTCACGGCTTGGCGTGATATCTTTAGTTCTGCCGCCAGTATCGCTGCAACATCCATCGTGGAGAGAGCAATCTTCTGGAGAACGAACGTCACGAACCTTGATCTGTCGCCTTCGATAGGACGCAGAGTTTCCTGTTCTGACGAATCACGGGACCATGGTTGCACTGTAAGAACATGTCCGTCGGGGGTGATCTCCTCAACCACAAAGTCGTCCATGCGGCGCTTCAGCCGTCCGCCGACACCGTCGAAATCAGTAGAGTATAGCTCCATTCCGAACTGCCGTTCTAACGGGTGGCCGTCGCGCATCGTTGCCACTTCACAACAGCCTCAGATGGCCCGTGACCTTATCTATTAACTCGGCGGGAGCAGGACCGATCCCTATGACTGTGAGAGTCCCAGGTGGCAACTCGGTCAGTCCTGCATCTCGAATGAGGGCATGCGGAATCCGGTGAATGACTGCTAGACGCCTGAGCTCAAGCAGCTCTTCGGATGAACCGACTCTCACAGCCACCTTCTTCTGGCCTTCTTGCATCCAAGCCCTCCACACATCCTGATGAGTGATTCGGGTCCGTTCAGCGGCACTGACCGCTCCATGTGCCACCTGCACGGCAATCTTGCCGCGGCTCATGCCCAAGTCTGTACGCACTGCAATGACCTGCTTGTACTTGAACGGACTGCCACTCATCGTAGACCTCACATCCAATCATGTCCGAATCTGTGAGCCAAGGTCAGAGATAATAAGGCATACCATAGGTCATCTGTGGGAATGTTCCTTGGAGAATGACATGGTCGTTGTCGGCGCGGGTCCGGCAGGTCTGCTGGCAGCAAGAGAGGCAGCTCTGAGGGGCTGCAGTGTTCTCGTGCTTGAGGAACACAAGGAGGTAGGCCGACCCGATCACTGCGCAGGACTCCTTAGCACATCCGGGCTCGCAACATTGGGTCTACGGCCACCAAGCAGTGTTATCCAGAACCATGTGAAGGGAGCCAGGATTCACTCACCGTCGGGTCACAGCATTCTGATTGAGAGAGGACAACGAGAGGC
>CAZSTY010000122.1:0-4854 GCA_964609885.1 uncultured archaeon | reverse complement strand
CACCCAGTTGACAGCCGATAACGTCGAGATTGCACGGATTCCAGTGAGCACCGGTGTCTTCGAGAGGTTATCACACTCTGAGGTCGAGAGTGCGCTTCAAGGGTCGGCCCCGAAGGAAGAGTAGGAGATGACGTAGAGTTGATGGGTTCGGGTAGGAAGACAGGTGACAAATGGCTTGACCTTGACGCAGTTGTCGTGGGCCTCCAGAAGGGGCACCTGAGGTTTGAGATCTTTGTGGATCCGGACTTGGCGTTCAGGTATCGAAGAGGTGAGGACATCCCCGTCGAGTCGATTCTGAAGAGCTACGACCTCTACGAGGACGCGCGCCGAGGCGAGCGTGCATCAGAGGAGCTTGCAAAGGACACCTTTGGGACTGATGACATATTCGAGATAGCCCCTGAGATACTCAAACGCGGCGAGTTCAAGCTCACCCTTGAGCAGCGCAACCAGCTGATTGAGGAGAAGACAAACGCAATCATAGATCACATTGCCAAGCGGGCTGTCAATCCTCAGACCGGTCATCCTCATCCGCCTGACAGAATTCGGCAGGCGATGGAAGAGGCAAAGGTCCGTATCGACCCATTCATTGATGTCGAGGAGCAGGTTCCTCGTGTCGTGAAGGCCCTTCGCGTGGTCATCCCAATCTCCTTTGAGAGCGTGAAGCTGCGCATTACCATCCCTGCGACGTTCTCGGGGAAGGGCTACAACATGGTTGCAAAGGCTGGTGTCATCAAGGACGAGACGTGGAACCCCGATGGTTCGTGGACGGGGCTTGTGGAGGTACCTGCCTCCCATCGTCAGGAGCTCTACGACGAGCTCAACAGGCTCACGAAAGGACAGGTTCACATTGAGGTTGTCCGATGAGGTGGGTCTAGAACATCACGATTACAAATCATTACATGAGGGAATACATTGGCTGGAACTTACTTTCAGAAAAGGGAACTAGTCGTTCCCGGGCAACTGCTGGCAGAAGGAAGGTACCGCGCATCAGTTGGTACCTACAGTCAGAACGGGCGAATCTATTCGTCCCTAGTTGGTCTAGCAGAACTGCGCGGGAACACGGTGAAGGTCGTGCCACTTGAAGGGGTATACATCCCCCGTGAAGGCGACCTTGTGATAGGGACCATTTTGATGGTCGCTGGTAACAACTGGAAAGTCGACATAGGCGGCCCATATCAGGCATCGCTTCATGCCAACAACGCACTGAGGCGCCCCTATGACGAAGACATCTCGCGGTACATGGACATAGGTGATGTCATTGCCGCCGAGGTGATTGCATTTGACAGGAACACTGGCCCCTTCCTCTCCATGAAGGGCAGAGGTCTCAGGAGACTCACTGACGGGATGATTCTCGAGGTGAGCCCTGCAAAGATACCTCGCATCATTGGCAGGAGGGGCTCGATGATCAGTATGATCAAGAGCCGTCTACGGATTCAGACGGTGGTGGGCCAGAACGGGCGGATTTGGATTCGCGCCCCAGATATTCCGACGCTGCGCATTGCGATAAAGGCGTTCAGAATGATTGAGGATCAGGCGCACACCACAAAGCTGACCGACCGCGTCAGTGCGATGATCGACGAGGAACTTGCAAAGCTGAAGGGCTCTGAGACTTCTACCGATGAGCCCGAGGAGAGGGCCGCTGAGAGTGGCACTTCAGATGAGAGTTCTGATGATGATAATAAGGAGGACGTGAGTGAGAAATGAGTCCAGAAGTGCAGCCCGACTATTTGATCAGCCCCGAGGGGCTGCGTCTGCACGGGCGAAGACCAGACGAGTTGCGCCCAATCGAGTTTGAGGTGGGCGTACTCAAGACTGCTGATGGGTCTGCAATGATTAAGCAGGGCAAGACCCACATAATCGCTGCTGTGTATGGACCGAGAGAACTTCATCCTCGGCACCTCACACTTAATGACAAGGCGTATCTTCGATGCGTCTATCGAATGGCCACATTCTCTGTGCCAGACAGAAAGAGACCGGCCCCCTCTCGAAGGGAGCGCGAGATCTCAATGGTCATTGCCAATGCGCTGGAGCCTGCGCTGTTCCTGGAGGACTTTCCGCGGGCAGTGGTTGATGTGTTCATTCAGGTCATCCAGGCTGACGGCGGTACTCGTTGTGCTGCTATCAACGCAGCATCACTGGCCCTTGCGGATGCGGGGATTCCGATGAGAAGCCTTGTGCCCGCTGTTGCTGTTGGAAAGGCCGATGGCACGCTGATTGTTGACCTTGGCGACATGGAGGACAAGTATGGCGAGGGCGATGTACCGATGGCGATACTCCCCTCGACCGGAGAGATCACACTGCTGCAGCAGGATGGCTCTTTCACGAAGGAGGAGCTCCTAGAGGCAATGCAGATGGGTCTGAACGCGTGCAAATACATTCACGAGCTCCAAAAGGAGGCCCTCAAGAGAGCGTACTTGAAGAGGGCACCAGAGGCGGGCTCTGAAGGCGAAGAAGAGGAAGAGGACTACGAGGACGATCTTGAAACCGACCTCGGTGAGTCAGAGCTCCCAGAGGAGGAAGAGTGAGATGGGTGACTTTAGTGCAGAAACAATCAGCCACATCGACAGGAAATACATTCAGGATCTTCTCAGCAAGGGCGAACGTGTAGATGGTCGTGCCTTTGACGAGTACCGTGACATTGAGATAGAGGTCGGCGTTGTGGCCGCCAAGTCTGAGGGCTCAGCCATGGCAAGAATCGGTGACACCCGTGTTATTGCTGGCGTCAAGGTCCTTGTTGGAGAGCCGTATCCTGACACTCCGGATGAGGGTGTCACAATGGT
Organism: uncultured archaeon; assembly: GCA_964609885.1. Taxonomy (GTDB): domain Archaea; phylum Asgardarchaeota; class Thorarchaeia; order Thorarchaeales; family Thorarchaeaceae; genus B65-G9. Next base: position 2,074 of record CAZSTY010000122.1, on the reverse strand, counting down.
CACTGCCGAGATGGCTCCAATAGCCTCTCCGCTCTTTGAGGTTGGTCCTCCCAAGGAAGACGCCATCGAGCTGGCTCGTGTCGTCGACCGCGGAGTACGCGAGTCTGAAACCGTTGATGTCAAGGGCCTCGTAATAGAACCAGGTAAGAAGGTCTACATGGTATTTTGCGACCTCTACACACTGGAATACGACGGAAACCTCATTGACGCATGTTCTCTTGCAGCCAATGCTGCTCTTCTGAACACGCGATTCCCCGAGATGAAACTGGAGGATGACGAACTCGTTCAGACGGGCCGCGAGCTTGAGATTCCGATCAAGAACTTGGCTGTGGAGTGTACGGTTTCAAAGATTGGTGAGCATCTGGTCATCGACCCCGTCCTCAAGGAGGAGATGGTTCAGGACTGCAGGCTCACAATGGCCGTAGACACAGACAATCACTTCACTGCCATGCAGAAGGGCGGAGGTTCTGGCCCAATCTCGATGGCTCAGATTGAGCATGCCATGGACATGGCCCTTGAGAAGGCCGAGGACCTTCGTAAGCTCATCTACGAGGCCACGGGCCGAAAGGTGTAGGCTGAAACGGTGCCCCTAGGGGCACCTACAATCTATCTTGGCGCGACAGATACGCTAATAAGTGGAACCGACGGGCGACTGGTAGACTTCGGCAGCCCATGGCTGGTGTCGCCTCATGGTGACTGCCCGGCACCGTTCCCGAGCGGATTCGGACAATATCCAGACTGTAACGAACGGTCGTAGTGAAATCAGAAGGAGACTGTTGATTTGGCACGAACAAAGAAGGTCGGTAGCACAGGACGCTTTGGACCCCGGTACGGTGCTAAGCTACGCCGGCGAGTGCTCGACATAGAGAAGAGAAGGGCCGAACCACACCGCTGCCCATCCTGTGCCACAAAGGGCTCTCTACACAGAAAGGCTGCTGGGCTGTGGGTCTGCAGAAAGTGTGGACTTGTCTTTGCAGGAGGGGCCTACGTGCCTTACACTGATGCGGGCAAGGCTGCTCGAAGAGCCATTGCTCAGAGGGTCTCAGACAGTCTGTTGTCCTTGCGTGAGGAGACCGAGGAGGAGGCTACGCCCCCCGCCGTTGAGACCCCCATGCCCGTACTTGAGGCCGAAGACGACACATCTGCCGGCGAAGAGGGCCCCGCCGCCGAGTAACGAGTGACGGGCCGACCTGAGTTGCTTCTGATCACAACCTCCCGGCGTACATCCAATCGTGTTCGGTCCTTCGTACGCGATCTCTATACAGTGATGCCGGGAAGTGTGAGGTTCAACCGTGGTGGCATGAGTCTTCAGGAACTGATTTCTCGTATTCAGGCCTCCGGTGCCACCGCAGCTCTCGTTGTCACACTCTACAAGGGCAATCCGGGCGGCATCCGCATATTTGATTCGTCTGGTGTTGAGCGCCTAGTCATCCGGATGGAGAGCGCCGCTCTTCGCAGAGAAGTCATGAGAGGAAAGAAACTGAGGATTAACTCGATACACTCACTGAGCGTGCCACCCAACTCCTCTCTGCAGACCATGAAACTGGCCCAAGAGCTCGCCCGTCTTCTGGATACTGAGATGCTCGAACTGGAGAAACTCAGTCCTGTTGGCCCGGAGGGGGAGCATGCGGTTGATATTCGATTGACTGATATGCGGGGCAATCGGACGTTATGGACACACTATCATGCGGCCGATGGCTCGGAAGTTGGCCCAAGGATCAGGGTGACATCCGTCATCTGGAGGATGAACGTTGAGTGAAATACTGCTACATGGGACCGTGGTACTTCACATAGACCTTGAGTCAGAGGAGATGGCGCGTACCCTCTTTGAGGCTCTCGCACCTGAGACCCACGCGGCCCCATCTGAGAGGGCGAGGACCAAGATTGAGATTCAGGGCACTACAATAGTCTTGCACATAGAGGCGGGGGACCTCACCGCTCTTCGTGCAGCCACGAACTCCTTCTTGTCTTGGGTATCAGCCTGCCAGCGAGCCGTGGCGTCAGTCACAGGCCAAAATCCTTAAGTCCCTGCCCCTGACGCGCAGTCACGCGGCCCGCGTTCTAGCGTTAGGGA
>CAZSTY010000121.1:0-4900 GCA_964609885.1 uncultured archaeon | reverse complement strand
TGCGTTCGCACGGAGAAGCATCATTCCTCTCACGACTTCCTCCGGGAACGGCTCTCCTACACCTACGCTGTGACTGCGAATCAGGTTCACCTGGAGGTCGGCAACGTCACTTGCTGCTATCGATACGTTCGCCAGATCGCCGAAACCCGTGTTGACACCGTAGACAGTCCGCCCCTCACGGATTGCAGCCTCGATGACCTGACGACTCTTCTCAATCTTCATGCGAGCATCATCGGTGAGCGCGACATCCTCGCCATGGCGAGCGACTCGTACAACATCCTCTATCGTCAGGCTCTCTCCATCGATGGTGACGGCCATCTCAGACACCACTTGCCAGGGACTCTGCAAGGCCCTCGGCAATTGCACGCGGAGAAGACTCGCGCTTTAAGACTTGCCGTCGACTCGCGGCTATCCTCAAGACCAGCGGAAAGGCCTAAGTTGAGTCGGCATCATGTTGTCACCGATGAAAGCCAAGTCGCTCGATGAGGATACCCTATACCGAGTTGCACAGGAACAGTCTAGGCGGGCCAGTGAGGTAGTCAGGACAGATGTTCCCGAGTATGCAGGCGGACCGGTGACCGGAGTGGACGTTGCGTACTCGGATCCATTGGCCGTAGCGTGTGCGGTGACCATCGATACCGAACGGGGAAATGTGACTCGCATTGCATTCCACACGACCAATGTCGACATGCCGTACGTTCCCGGATTCTTTCAATTGAGAGAGGGGCCTGTCCTCATTGAGATGCTGAGAGAGTTGAGAGACACGGGGCCAGTCCTTATAGATGGAAACGGAGTCCTGCATCCGCGTAGATTCGGCCTTGCGTCATACGTCGGTGTCGAGCTGGGGATTCAGACGATAGGCGTTGCCAAGACGCTCCTTCTTGGAACAATGGACAGCAAAGAGGGCGACATCGCACTAGTCCGTGATGGGGACGACATCATTGGCGCCGCGTTATGGATTGGAGCCCGGAAGAAACCCGTCTATGTTTCAATCGGGAATAGAGTGTCTCTCGCGACTGCAATCGAGATTGTCAGGGATTGCAGCAACAAGGGCCGTGTCGAGCCCATCAGGCAGGCGCATATCATGGCAAAAACTGAGATACGCAAGAGAACAGTGTGAGGCCGGGGGGACTCCCGGCACACACACCATGTCCTTGACATCAAGGTCTATCTCTTTTCAAATGCCTCACGCACAAGACTCTCAACAAGGTCCTCCTCTGGGATGAAGGGAAGTGTGATGTGGCCTTGGCCATCCATGGCCTCGTTCCATTCAATGGCGGTCTCTATGGCATGGTCGTTTCGGGCCCATGCACGCCGGGCAACACCACACATTACATCCCAGTCAAGTGCAGACTTGATTATTCGGTCCACGCGCTCGCTGCCGTCCAGCACAAGGCCGAACCCGCCGTTGATTGCCTTGCCCGTACCAACGCCTCCACCGTTTGAGAGGACCACCATGGTCATTCCTCGCGCGGCGTTTCCTGCCCAGCAGTGGTGGGCCATATCACTCATCACATTGCTTCCGTCACGGATGTTCGAGGTTTCTCTGAATGGAGAGTCTGTGCCTCCTGTGTCGTGATGGTCCCGGCCAAGCATCACGGGCCCAATCTTGCCCTCCCGCACGAGTTGATTAAACTTGAGGGCAATCTTCACACGGCCGACGGCATCAGCATAGAGGATTCGGGCCTGTGAGCCCACAACGAGGTTGTTCTTCTCCGCATCACGAATCCAGACATAGTTGTCGCGATCCTGTGCTCGTCGATTGGGATCGATGCAGGACATCGCAGCCTTGTCGGTCTCAATCAGGTCCTCGTGCTTGCCACTGAGGCACACCCATCTGAACGGGCCGTACCCGTAGTCGAAACAGATTGGGCCCATTATGTCCTCGACGTATGATGGGAAGATGAAGCCTTCAGAAGTATCACGGCCATTCTTGGCAATCTCTCTCACGCCTGCGTCAAAGACCGCCTTCATGAAGCTGTTTCCGTAGTCCCAGAAGTGCGTGCCACGCTTTACCATTGTATGAATGAGCTCGAACTGCTTTCGCAGAGACCTGTCAACCATGCGCTTGAACTCCTCAGGGTCATTAGCGAGGAGTTCCTTGGCCTCCTCGTACGTGAGGCCCTGTGGAGTATAGCCGCCCTCGTAGGCTGCATGACACGATGTCTGGTCCGAGGCCAGATCAATTGGGATGTTCTTGTCTACCACGTATTGCCAAAGGTCAACGACATTTCCATAGTAGCCAATCGAGATAGGCTTTCCACTCGCTTTGTACTCCTCCACCCACTCGAATATCTCATCGAGATCGTCAGACCACTTGGACAACCAGCCCTGCTCGGTCCTCGTGTCAATCCGACTCTTGTCGACCTCGGCAATCACGCCTATGCCTCCGGCAATCTCCACGGCTTTTGCCTGTGCGCCGCTCATTCCGCCAAGACCAGAAGTCAGGTACACACGACCGCTGAGGTCCTTGTCAGCGGGAATGCCGAGATACAGTCTTCCGGCGTTCAGGAGAGTGATGTAAGTCCCGTGAACGATTCCCTGCGGACCAATGTACATCCATCCGCCAGCTGTCATCTGCCCATAATTGGCGACCCCCATGGACTGGGCCCGATGAAAATCTTCAGGTGTGTCGAACATCCCCACCATTAGACCGTTGGTGGATATCACGCGGGGCGCATCTCTCTTCGACGGGAAGAGGCCCAGTGGATGACCGGACATGACAACGAGGGTCTGCTCCTCGTTCATTATTTCCAAGTATTTCTTGATTAGGCGGTACTGCATCCAGTTCTGGCAGACCTGCCCGGTCTCGCCGTAAGTCACCAACTCGTACGGGTACAGTGCGACATCGAAGTCAAGATTGTTGTCAATCATCAATTGAATTGCCCGGGCCTCAAGGATTCCCTTGTATTCATCCACGGGCTTGGCGTAAATACGGCCGGAAGGACGGTAGCGATAGGCATAGATCCTACCACGGGTCATTAGCTCCTCGAGAAACTCCGGTGCGAGCCGCTTGTGGAGCTTCTCGGGTACATACCGGAGAGCGTTCTTCAGTGCCACAATGGTTTCGTGTTCATTCAGTGTGAAGCCCCTGCTGGGGGCACGACGAACACTCGGATCGAACACGGGGTCGGGTGGCAACTCATCATCTAGCCTGATTGTCATGGCCCTTGAAACATCGAACTTCATTCAATCACTTCCAGATGACCATACGCCATTCTGGTAGGGGATGGGGCCGGACTTCCCGGTCCGCTAGTGCCCAGAGCCCGAATTCCGCTTAAATCCTTTGACCGGCACGAATCTCCATCCGCTAGGATAGGTTATCCCAGTTGTCAAAGATTGGCGCAACGATGGCACAAATTACAGGGCCACAAGTACCGACTTGTCAGGTGCCCATCCCAGTTTCTTTGCGGTCTTGAACTCTTGGCTGGCCTCGCGGTACTCCCCCAAGAGCCACAGGACAAGCCGAAGTTGATTGTGAAGGTCGGGATCGTCAGGGGACTGCTTCAGCTCTGCACGCAGGCCCTTCTCAATCTGCTCACAGCGCCGAATCTCTCGCAAGCGCTCTTGCCGTGCTGCCTCTAGCACACTGTGAATATACTCGGACTCTCTACATAGCTCGTGATCCAAGACCTCGGGCGGGAGTGTCTTGAGAAACTTGTTGATGGCAGCGCGGGGCGTATCGGCGGTCCTCCAGAGCTCGCCCTCGAGCAAGAGACGCTCATAGTCCTCCTGCATGAACTTGAGCAACATGTCCAACCCGACCGTAACAGGATGGTTGTCACCGAAACTCTCACGGCAACAAGTCCATTCAAAATAGATCACTTCGGTGCCAATCTTCTGCACAACGGTCGGTGTGGCCTCAATAGCCATCATATCGCGCATGAGGCTCTTGACTGTGTACACCTTCCTCTTGGGAAGTTTGACACGTTCAGCGGCACTCATTGCGGCTATTATGTGGGGGAGGTTCCAGATAAATTATCGTGAGATTTCAAAATGGAAACTTCCACAGCATCCATGCAGGGAGCCCCCACCATACCCTCACGCAGACAGAGAGAACTGCTATGCTCAGCGAGATCGCCACGACAAGCCAGTCGCGGTGTGTGAAGTGAAGCTCCTCCATATACGTGCGGTTCTCGCACGCTCCGAAGCCACGTGACTCCATGCTCTCAGCTACTGACAGCGCACGTCTTATCGATACAATGATCAGAGGGACTATTATTGGCACAATATTGCGGATTCGACGCAGGAGGTTTCCCTTGTCCAGCTCTACTCCACGCGCCTTCTGTGCGTCCATTATGGCGTACGCCTCTTGCCCCAGAGTCGGAACATAGCGCATTGCCATGCTCATTGCGAATGCAAATTCGAATCGTACATGCATCTGAATCAGCGCCTGGGAGAGCTCGTCGGGATGAACGGTCAGGAAGAACAGCGAGAAGGACGTCATCAGAGCAACCAAACGAAGTGCCAGTGACAGGGAGTATGAGAATGGCGTCGGAGAGGTAGAGTACAGGGTATTGAACACCATGATAAAGACAATGAGGGCTCCAAGACCCTTCATGCTCCGGGCCCATCGTCGGAGAGACTTGGCCGCAGCCAAGAGAGGAACCAGCACGCATAGTATGATGATCAACGGGATGATGTCAAGAAACATGAGAGACACAATGGCACCGACTGTGGACATGACGAGCTTGGCCCTCGGGTCGAGCCGGTGAATAACAGAGTCAACCCGCGTATACCGAAAGACTTCAAGAAAGGACAATCTCACCCACTCCCTCCCACAATCTTGAGGATGACATCCTCGAGCTCGTCTAGGTGAGTCAGACGTTGTGGAGTTTCTGGGAATACCTCATGAAGTGCTCGTGCGGTCACGGTCATCTGCGGTGGCGTCAGAGAACAT
>CAZSTY010000120.1:0-4902 GCA_964609885.1 uncultured archaeon | reverse complement strand
GTTGACACCGGAAGAGGGCATGCAACTCCGTGGTGCGCCCATGTGGATTGACATTGCCCGCAGGGAGTATCGGGGACGTAAGGGTTAAAATGGCGACAGTCGGTGTTAGGTCTGAACTGTGGGCCGGTAGATTAGCCCGGCAGATCGTCTGGTTTGCATCCAGAAGGTCGCGAGTTCAAATCTCGCCCGGTCCACCACCCACTCATTCTTGTTTCTCTGAGAGAGAAATAGGTGCGTCGGCTCTCGAACACTAGAGCCCGCGCCAAGCCATCTGCTCAAGCATGAGAAACTTCTGGCGTTCCTCGTTGCTCATTATGTCCTCTGAAAAGGTCATCTGGGCACCCAAGTTCTCGACGGGACTCTTCACCGAGAGTATCAACTGGTCGCGAATGGGTATACCCTGAAATGGCCACGCGAACTCCACATGGACGCTTGTTCCGTGAACCGAGAATCGCCTTATGATTCCCAGCTCTACTAAACTCAGATCGATTGCAGGATGCTTTACGGCGCGGATAGCATCTGCGATTAGTTGACTGTTCTCGTCACTCATTGATGGCTTCGCCTTCTAATCCGTTTGGAATCAGAATTCACTTCCGAACCTCATGCCGTATCGCTTTTCAGTTTGACGATATGTGCGTCAGCAAATGGCGGGTGGCAATGCGGCGCGGTTGTGCGTTGCCTCCGATACCGATTGTTGTCAGGTCTGGGCAACGCTTAAAGGGCCCTGTTCTCGCGGACAGCACAGTGCAAAGGGGAAATCCAGAGCTCGAATGACAGCCTTAGCTGGTATTGTATGCTCTGAAACCCTTTACGTGGTGATAGTAACATGCAAGGACTATTCGACACGTTCCTCCACCACTTTACGCTGCTCGAACAGGGAATGCTACTATTCGTCATCGTTGCAGCGATCATCTCTCTCGTGTACGCCCATTGGCTCTGGAAGGGTGTGAAGGCCAAGCCGAAGGGCACCGAGCAGATGCAAACGGTGTGGAACGCCATTAAGGAGGGTGCTCTCTCCTATCTCCAGAAACAACTGAGGTCGATCATCCCGACGCTTGTTGTCTTGACAATCTTTCTGTTTCTGAGCGTGTACATTGTCCCGCCGACACAGGAGGCAATTGAGGTCTTCGGTAATGATCCCGAATACACTCGTCTTGTCATTGCCATCGGTAGGACATGCGCGTTCATTCTCGGTGCGAGCTTCTCACTGATAGTTGGACAGCTCGGAATGAGAATCGCAGTCGAGTCAAGCGTCAGGGTGGCGCAGGCGACGCGTGAGGGCGGAAACAGGCGAAACCGTGCCCTTGAGATTGCCTATCACGGTGGCACCTTTACCGGGATGCTCACCGATGGCCTTGGTCTCATGGGTGGCACTTCGATATTCATCCTGTTTGGCCTAGCCGCTCCGGATGCTCTGCTGGGCTTCGGCCTCGGTGGCACACTGCTGGCACTCTTCATGAGGGTTGGTGGTGGTATCTACACCAAGGCTGCTGACGTTGGTGCCGACCTTGTGGGCAAGGTGGAACAGGGACTTCCCGAGGACGACCCACGAAATGCAGCAGTGATTGCAGACCTTGTTGGTGACAATGTTGGCGACTGTGCAGGAATGGCTGCCGACATCTTCGAGAGTTATGAGGTCACCATTGTATCATCACTTATCCTCGGTCTCGCAATCTACCACATGCTTGGAGGTCTGGCTGGCGGCGCCCCGATGTTCTGGATTGTCTTCCCGCTGGTCATTCGTGCTATCGGCGTCATCTCGTCGATGGTGGGTACGTTCATGGTGGCAGTGTGGAAGACGGACGACGCCGAGCATGCCATGTTCATGTCTTATGAGGTGTCCAGCGCAATCACCATCATGTCCGCGTTCGTCATCAGCATCTTCTACGCTGGTGACTGGAGGCTGGGCGCGCTGATTGCAACGGGCGTGATGCTGGCCGTGTCGTTCAACCCAATCACGAGCTACTTCACCTCCACAAGTAAGGCTCCCGTAAAAGAGATTGTCAAGGCTGCCGACACGGGTACAGCAACAATCATCCTTCAGGGTCTGTCCTCAGGGTTTGAGTCCACCGTTGCAGCCCTCATGGCCATAGTCGTGAGCTTCGTGATTGCCACGGCGCTCTACATCACAGAGGGTGCGCTCTACATCCTGTACGCCATCTCGCTCGTGGGTATAGGAATGCTGTCTCACACCGGTAACAATGTCGCGATGGACTCCTACGGGCCGATAAGCGACAACGCCAACGGCATTGGTGAGCTCTCGCCGGAGGACTTCGACAAGGACGCACGGCAGATCATGGCAGACCTTGACGCTGTCGGCAACACCACGAAGGCCATCACTAAGGGTGTCGCTATTGCGTCGGCTGTGATTGCCGCAGTGAGCCTCTTCTACAGCTACATAGTGGACACGAACCTTGAGTCCGTCACTGGCTACGCGTTCCTGAGGCTCTCAGAGCCAATCGTGTTCACTGGTATGCTTGTCGGAGGAGCAATCCCGTGGCTGTTTGCCTCCCTCAACATCAAGGCCGTGTCTCGTGCCGCAGGTCAGATGGTGCAGGAGGTCCGAAGGCAGTTCCGTATTCCTGGCGTACTCGAGGGTACTCGGAAGCCAGACTACGGAAGGGCAGTTGAGATCTCCACGGCTGCTGCTCAGAAGGAGCTTGTCAGCCTCGCTGTCATGACCATCTCGATACCTCTCGTTGTTGGTATCCTTCTCAACGTAGAGGCGCTTGGTGGATTCTTGGCAGGTGCCATACTCTCCGGGCAGCTCTTGGCGGTCTTCATGGCCAACACTGGTGGCGCATGGGACAATGCCAAGAAGACTATCGAGGACGAGGTCAGCGATCCTGCGAACAACATGGGCAAGGGATCCGAGCGCCACAAGTCTAGTGTGGTTGGCGACACTGTTGGTGACCCACTCAAGGACACGGCAGGTCCGGCGCTCAACCCGATGATCAAGGTCATCAACCTGATCTCATTGATTGCTGCGCCCGTGCTTGTCCACTACCAGTTCGGTCAGAGCCTGATGACCGACATTGCCCTCTTGGGGGCCGCCCTGCTGCTGATGCTCGTCACCGCATGGGCGATTCACAAGAGTCGCAAGGCTGCCGAGTTCACGGCTCCGATCGACGAAGAGGCTGTCGAAACAGTCACCAACTAAGACGAGAAGGGTGGCACCGCCACCCCTACTCCTTCTTTTTCTCAAGGCTTCTCTGTGCAGTCTGCACCTTCCTTCTATCCCGTATCGCATGCAGTATCCATCTCATCGGCGCCCGAAAGAAGAACCGTGGACCACTGAACCGCATGACGGCCCTCACTCTCTCCCTCATCGCAGGGCGATAGCAATGCGCAGGGCATTTTCGGCATGTGGGTTTCTCTTCACCGAAACGGCAATGCTCAAGGCGCTCGTGAGCGTAGGCCAATAGTTCTTGGCACTCGTCACAAAGGACCTCCCTTGGGCTTCCATGTTTCTTCTCACAGAACAGGTGAATCATCTGAGCGATGCCTGACTTCTCCGACTCGATGACTGGGCCAAATCTCTCTATTCTCATTCGTGTCTGACACGCTCCGCTTTTCTGAGTGCTCGTACGGCAGAATATCAAGGCAGGGCTAGCTGCATTGCTGCTGCAACTCAACTTGCCTCGGGCAAAGAAGTAGAGGTTGCGGTCCGACTCAGAAGAGAAGAGAAAGTAGGCATATTCGCGTGGTTAGGAGGGGGGAGATTGATCTCCAATGAGGAGATTGCTGTGGATCTTCTAACTCGGACCGCACGAGCGCCTCTGTGATTCTTTTATTAAGTATTGGGCTATCTGCACAATTTCGTGACACAGGAATCATGGCCGTAACGGTCAGAGATTCGACAAAAGGAGTGTCAACTGACCGGGCGATTCTGTGCCGTGCCCCGGCACTAGTAGCCCCATTCTTGTCCCAGTCTCTGACGGTACCAGCGCTGTCCGCGCTTGGTCAGGTGGTAGTACCCCTGGAACTCCTCGATCAGGCCCATGTTGACCATACTCTGGAGCACCCCGAACAGTCGGTCGTCAGAGGCGTTAGTGATGTCCTGCAATTGCTTGAAGCTGAGCTTTCCCTCCCGCTTCAGGTGCTGGGCCACCTCGAACTTTCCGACGGCTCTCGTTTCGCGGCGTGTGATGATGTGACCGCAATTCGTACAGAGCAGGTCTCCCTTCAGGTCATCACGAGCGACTTCCTTGCTACCACATATGGGACATACCGTCTTTGCAAATCTCAATGCTCGTCTGTGCGACATAACGAAGACCATGCGACCCCGCTCGGGATAGCACATAAACCTAGCGAATGGGCCGCGCTTTTTCCCCGGCGTGCTACTCCTCTGAGGAGAGCTGGCGGAAGAACCTCTCGTAGTCGATCTCGAACGGCACACGTACGCCCGGCCTTACACTCTCGCCGCTCTGATCGAATTCCACGTAACCCATGTTCTCCAGCTCGCGCAAGTCCACCATCAGCCCCCTGAGTGTCTTACGTCGCAGGCTCCTCACTCTCTTGACTGGTACCCATCCGCCCTCTTGATACGACAATGTGATTACTACGAGCAGTGTTGCCGCGAGCCGGTCGGACAAGATACCACGTGACGGCAAGGTCTCCGGCCCTGTGACATCTACGTAGAAGACGGCGTCGACGGGGTTGTACCTCAGTGCAAGACCCAGTGGCTTCAGCAGTCTGTGGAGGGCCGCCATCTTGTGGAAGAGCATCCCTCGTCCACCGCGTTCCGGGTAGCCAAGTGCATCCAGAAGGTCGTCAACCACTGCTCCCATTGGTCGTCCTTGACGAGTCAACAGTTGCATCATCACCGAGTACTCATTGAGTGCATCAGCCATATACTATCCTCCAGCAATGCCCCCACCGCGTGAGAGGGTCCTCGTGTCA
>CAZSTY010000119.1:0-5007 GCA_964609885.1 uncultured archaeon | reverse complement strand
ACGGACCCTCACTGGAGTATTACGTTATTGAGGAGAGCAACAACACTGTCAATGGCAAGTCATTCGGTTACTTCCTCAACAGGACCAACACGATTGTTGACGGGAGCAAGTTTGGTCAGATCATGTTAGTGAATAGCACAGGCATGAGAGTCAGCGGTGGGTTCTTCGAGAACGTTCCAACTCGTATTGAGTACTCAAGCCGAACAACCCTGAGCAGCATGACTATGGTCAACACGTACAGAGGGCTGTTGTTGGACTACTCTCCAAACATCACGGTCATCGACCTGTCAGTGTCAAACGCCACGACCAATGGAGTGGGCGCCTTCATGGCGGACAATCTCACGATTCAGGACAGCCACTTCGAGTTTCTCACGGGAATCGCGGTGCAGCTGGAATCGTGCAGTCACACCACTGTTGTGAACACGACCATACAGAGGTTGAACAGTCAAGGCATATCCCTGTTTCTATCGCCGTTTGGAATGATTGTCAACAATACGGTGGACGACTGTTCCTCGTGGGGGATCTCGGTGACCACGAAGTCGTATAATACGACGGTACTGCGAAACACGGTACGCTCATGTACTGGTGGTGTCTTTATCAGCAGCTCCCACAACTCCACAATGCGCGATAACACTGTGGTTGGCAATTCGGCCTATGGTGTAAAGGTCGGATGGTCGAACTATGTCCATGTTTCCAACACTACGTCCATCCTGAACAATGTTGGGTTGTACTCTGTGGGATCTGACAACGGAATGTACATGAACAACACGGTGATGAGCAACGGCGATACTGGGATTGGCGTGGACGGCACGAGTGACTACAGCGTTCTTATTGGCAATCTACTCGGCTGGAATGGGATCAATGCTGAGGACGCCTCCTCGACTTCTGCTTGGGACGACAACGTGAGCAGAGGTAACGCTTGGAGCGACTACAACGGCACCGGCGTCTACCCCGTGGGCGGAACTGGCGGCCGTATCGATCACTATCCTGTCGGCATTACCCTGCCCATCCCACCTTTCATCAGTCAGCCAGAGAACACGACCGTGACGGAAGACACAATCGGTAATGTGATTCTCTGGGAGGCGCGTTCCCTGTTCCCTGATTGGTACACCATCTCTCGCAACACCACGCTCTTGAACGAGGGAGAATGGAACGGCTCAAACATCTCGTTGAACATTGACGGGCTGGAAGTCGGGACGTACAATTTTACAGTCGTGGTCTACGACCGGTTGGGGCTGACCAACAGCAGTTCTGTCATCGTGACCGTTGTGGACACAACCGCGCCGAGCCTTGACAGTCCGCCTGACATCACTTACGAGGTAGGCACCACTGGTCACCAAGTTGTCTGGACCGCTGCGGACCACCACCCCGGGAGTTACGCCATCTATAGAAACGGAACAATTGTAGCCTCAGGCAGCTGGTCGGTGTCAACGACAATCTCTGTTTCTATTGACGGGCTGAGCCTCGGCCTCTACAACTTCACTATCGTAATTACAGACCTCTCCGGCAACTTGGTTGTGGACACGGTCTGGGTGACGGTCAGAGACACAACACCGCCATCCCTGACCTCACCAGCCGACGTGACCTACGTCATGGGTGCGGTCGGTCATGTGTTGCAGTGGAATGTGTCGGACCTGTTTCCAGCCGGTTACAGGATCTACCGCAATGGAACGGTGGTCATGTCAGGAGAGTGGACAGACTCCGTGTCCTTGAATGTCGACTATCTGATGGTAGGCACATACAACTTCACACTGGTCGTCTGGGATGGTAGTGGCAACACGGCTGCTGACACAGTGATAGTGACGGTGGTTCCCTACTCGACAACGAGTACGACCAGTACTACCGAAACGACGGTGACAAGCACGAGTCCTACAACGAGCAACAACAGCACCACAACATCTGTGCCGACTGAGCCGATGGTCCCTGCATGGGCTCTCGGCGTCGTGGCCGGAGTGTTTTCTGTCGTGATTCTTGTCCTTCTGGTCCTACTGCGTCGCCGATAGTGACCAATCATGGCGGGGCGCACGGCCCCGCACCATGTTTTTATCCGGTCGAGCAAACAACCCAGTGCGACTGTTTCAAGATCACGGAGGAAGCAGTTTGGACTCGTTTGCCAAGACTTCCATCCAACCAGAAGATGACGACTGGGATGACAACTGGGAGAGCGACGAAGACTGGGAAGAGGAGGATTGGGGGGACGACTGGGAAGATCTTGACGAAGACGACGAATGGTAGACCATGAATGGTGCCGGGCGAGCCGTGCTGATCGTCCCGCCCGGGCACGGACTGCAGTCTTAGAACAGACCGCCCTTCATGGCTGTCTGACAATCGCAACTGGGTTCCTTGGGAATCTTGCTGATCATCTCGAAGGTGAGCTTTCTCACTCGCTCGATATTGCTGGCCATGGTCTTGAGCACCATCTCGTGAGTGACTACCTCGTCGCCGTGCACATCATAGTCCGTAGGCATTGAGATGTTGACGAAACAGATTCCCGCCTCGCGAGCAAGGGCCGCCTCGGGATATGCAGTCATGCCGATGACATCCCAACCCTGATTGTGGTAGAACATCGATTCAGCACGGGTGGAGAATCGTGGGCCGTTGATACACACGTAGGTGCCACTCGGATGAGCCTTGAATCCGAGCTCCTGAGCGGTCTCGTAGGCGATCTTTCTCAGCTCAGGACAGAACGGCTCCGCAAAGGCCAGATGAGCCACAGGACCGCCCTCGAAGAATGTGTCCTTGCGTCGCCCGAAAGTGCGGTCGAACAACTGGTCTGCAATGACAAACTCACCGAGTTTGATCTTGTCAGGCTGAAGGCTACCACATGCTGCCGGACTGATGATGCGTCTTACGCCAAGGGCCTTCATCCCCCAGATGTTGGCGCGATAGTTGATCATGTGTGGCGGAATCCTGTGGCCCCTCCCGTGACGGGCCAGGAACGCGAAGGTACGATCTTTCACAGTACCAACAATGAAATTGTCAGAGGGTGCTCCGAGGGGGGTGAACACCTTGACCTCGATTGGATTCTCAATCACAGTCGGGTCGTAGTTGCCACTTCCTCCGAACATCCCTATCTCTATGGGAAGAAGGGCCTCGAACTCCTCCTTCTGACTCCTGTCTAGGGGGACATACTCAAGCTTTGCCTCGAAGGCCATCTCCAGACACTGCTCCTTTTGGGTGACTGGGCGGCCTCTCAGCTTGCTCCTATTTATCAATACTGACTCATGAGTTGTGTTGTCCTGCGCCGAGAAATGGTATCACTGTGGCGAAGGTATCACAGTCCACATCGATGAACCAATCTACGACTGAGGGCCTCGCCACAGAGCGAACTGGCAGACGACTATTCCTTGAGCCGCCACTCTCCGGGTGGAGCGTCCTCTAGATGACCGAGGAAAATCATGTGCTGGCGGACCTTCTCTAGCTCGTCGTCGGGCAGCACTATGTTGTTGTACTCCCTCAGGTGTTTCTTCACGTCCCGTGAGGTCATTTGGGTGAGGTTCTCTCCCTTGAAGATCTCAAGCACTAGGTGCGTCAGGTCCTCCATTCTGTTCCATGGGAAGATCTCCCATGCCCATGTGACCTCCACGCCGAAGTAGTCCGGGACAAACTTCGACCCGACGATGTGCATGAGGGTGGCAGACCTGACCTCTGCCGGTCCCTTTTCCTTCACGTGCTCAACCGCCATCGTGAGGCTCTCGCCCGTATCGGTGATGTCGTCAACGACAAGGACTTTCTTGCCGGTCACGTCTGCGACAAGCGGAGAGGTCAATCTTGCCTTGCCGTCCTTGGTCGCAGTCACACCCCAGTGGTCGACCTTCACGCTGTAGAGCTCCTTCACTCCGAGGAGATCGCACTGAATGCGCGCGTGAACCCAGCCGCCGCGGGCGATACCCACGATCACGTCAGGCCTCCAACCAGACTCCTTGATCTTCAGGGCCGTCTGATTGGCGTACTTGTAGATGTCGTCAAAGTCGAGAAGATAGCACAGGGGGCCTTTGAGGTCCATTTCGAGTCACCAACCAAGACTCGGCCCCACCCAACGAGATAAAAATCTGTGCCTCAATACCTATGACTCTAGTTCGAGATGAAGCGTGTCTACACGCCCGGGTACGAACCCTATTCTCAGGGCCAGGGTGTCACCGGGGCTCACCTCGATCGCGTGTGGAAGGGGGAGGAATACATCCCTCCAGCCATCGGCCATCTCGAGCCTGATGCCCCCATACAATGTGCTCTGGAAGAACCCGACAAGTCCGTGGACTGTCCCATCCTCCGTGGCCACGAACTCAATCCTGCGATCGATGCGCTCAGGTGACTCAGGGGAGGTGAAGTCAAAGTGGGCCAGTTCCACAGCGTCAGACATGTCTCTCGCTTCACTGGGGCCAACAGTCTGAGGTAAACGGGGAAAACGCAGGCCTTCGACAGAGAAGCGATTCCAGAGGGTCCGGCACTCTGCAAGTACGACGAATACAGTGGCACTCTGAGGCAACACCGTTCCGTTTCTCTTGAGGAGGTTTCGTACCGCGAATCTGCACGCGGGCACCTGCTGCTCAACGAGCATCATTGATGAAAGCATCTCACATATGACGATGTCTGCAAGTTCATCGAGGACCAGATCTCTGTAGTGGCCCACGACAAACTCAATCTTCTTGTCGAGACCGTTTAGTCGGGCTGCCCTGCGCGCATACTCTATCGACTCGGCGTTGATGTCTAGTGCGATGACCCTGCGGGCTCCTGCTCGTGCGGCAAGCATTGCGAGAACGCCCGTTCCGGTCCCGATATCCACAACACTCGAGTCGCTGTCTACAACTTCCCGAATTGCCTCTGAGAACTTACCGACACGCGTTCTGTGAGAGAGGAGACTCGCCGCATGCAGCGTGGGAAAGGGGGTCGCATAGTGGCGATCGGACATCAACTTTGCCATATCGTGATACACTTATAATCAGAGTGCAGGTGCCGGCGTAGTACTCCAGCGGGTGGCCGATCTGGATCGGGGAGGTGATCGCCATC
>CAZSTY010000118.1:0-5016 GCA_964609885.1 uncultured archaeon | reverse complement strand
TCTCTGCTGTTTTAAACCTTACTCTGTGAATGTGATATACACATCGAATCATACCGACTCGCGATAGAGGTGCGATTGTGCTTCTAGTCTTTCTCTTAGGCGCGGAAGTGCCATTGCGCCCACGACTCCTGCGGCGATAACTAGTGCGCCAAAGGTCACGGTATCAGTGATGACGGTGATTGGTGGTTGACCATTCGTCTTGAGCGCAATGACTCCTTCTCCGACCGCATATGCGGTCTTATTCACACCAAGTACTTGGGCCTCTTCTGGTCTGTGATTGTTCAACCTCTTGCTAAATGAAACCCTCAGTTCGTTGTTCCCAATGCTGATGGTTTCGCTGGTACTTAGCACGAGCCTTAGGCCGCGAAGTACCAGAATACCCCCGAAATCCGGAATGTAACGAGAAACTGGTTCGTCATCGATGACTCGGCTCCCACCCACCATAGTACCATCGGCAAGTGAACCATTGATTTCAAACAGTGGGGGGACGTTGTCTGGTCCGTGAGCGTAGCCTGCACTGTCATGCCACTGCGGAAGAAACGATAGACTGTCGACCGTGACGTTAGTGAGGAGCTGTCGCCCAAGTATGGTCTTCCCATAGTAAAATCCCAACGTGACGCTCATCACATGCTCCGAAACCGTGGGATGATGATGCCGATAGAGATAGAACACCTCAAATCTTCCACGCAGAAGGAGTGCCTCAGTTCCATCTGTCAATAGGAATGAGGCACGGTATGTAAAGGAGTCCACTTCGAACACGGTGATGCCCGGTGGCATCTCGAGAGAACTGGCACATGTGACAATACACAGTATCATGGCCACCATGATGGCCATGCTCTGTATCGTTCTCCTCATCACCGAACCACCTGATAACAGCATAGAGTAGCATACAATCAAGAAGGCGCTTACTATTCAAGCAAACACATGACAAAAACAGTGCATTGGTGGGGACGCTGGGATTTGAACCCAGGATCGACGAGTGTCCTCTTCTTATGACCCCGTTATTCACAAGATCTGGAGCCCGTCGCCATACCGGGCTAGGCCACGTCCCCATGTCAATGCATAAGCCTATGCGGCCGAAAACGTACACCAGCTGATGGAGATATGAAGCTTTCTGTGGACCAACAGCAAGAGTGAAAACGCGCTCATCTAAACACCGACATATGCGTACTCATCCGGCCCATCTTCATGTCGCAGGCGTTGATGAGGCCGGACGTGGTCCGATGATTGGGCCTCTTGTTGTATGCGGTATCATGATGAGTCTGGACCAGATACCATACCTCGTTGAAGCTGGGGTTCAAGACTCAAAGACGATTTCGACGAAGCGCCGAGAGTCTCTCTTTGCAGAGATTATGGCCCTAGCTGAGGGTATTGCGATTAGACGCATCACGGCTGTTGAGATCGACGAGGGGCGAGCAAGAGGTGTTAGTCTAAACCATATCGAGGTGTCAGCCTTTGCCTCTGTGGTTCGAGAGCTACGCCCTGATGTTGTGTACATGGATGCGGCTGATGTTGTTCCCACAAGGTTTGGGGAAACAGTGGCTCACGAGAGTGGTTGGGCGAACTGTCAGTTCATAGCCGAACACAAAGCTGACAGCAAGTACCCCATTGTTGCCGCGGCATCCATAGTTGCGAAAGTGGAACGTGATCGTGAGATTCAGAGGCTACATGCAATCTATGGGGACTTTGGCTCCGGCTACCCATCGGACCCGAAAACGGTACGCTTTGTTGAACACATTGTCAGAACCGGCGAGCCACTACCCCCAGTGGTTCGCAAGTCATGGAAGTCCGTGAAACGAGTGATTGAGGCCTCTGCATCGAAGCAGTCCCGTCTTGAAGGCTGAACTACATCTCAGCACGTTCCGTGATGATTTTCTTCAGCTCTCGCGGCTTGTTAATCTCGTCTAGCTCTAGCTGCCTTATCACGGGAACCTCTGACACGTTCTCTTCTGCCTTGCCTTCTTCCACAATGAGAACTGCGTTCGCCTCCGTGACCTTGGAAACGCTCTTGAGAATCTCTACTCGTTTCTTCAGCGACCAGCTCCTGAGAGACCCTACGCCTGACATCACCGGGGGCCCGTCCTCCTTTGCCGCAATGTGGAACGGGGCTCGGTCAGTCCACAGAACACGCATCCCGAGTCGCTCGAAGAACTCGTTTACTCTCCTCTCCAATTCCGAGATATCGGCAGGTGTGCTCGGCTGCCTGAGGTGTTCACCCCTCACCCTCTCGTGAAAGATGTCAATTGGGATGATCAAGTCGGTCTCAAGAACTTGCTCAAGCCGCTCCGCCACCTCCGTGCTGACATCCATCTCGTCCTTCTCGTAGGCAAGAATCGCTCTTGCAGACACCTGTACGCAATCAGCAAGATCCTGTTTCGATAGTCTGCGCTCAAGGCGCACTCTCCGCAGCTTGGCACCATCAATGGCCACAAACCGGCCACCACGCTGAATGTACTCCCTTGGCAATCTCTCCTCGGCGATTATTCTCCTAAGGCTCACCGGTGTGATGGTTGGGATGCCGTGTCTCTTGTACACCGCGTCCTCGTCTAGCGTGCCACGTCGCGTCTTGGCTCCTACCACCAGTGGGGTTGCATTGAAGAACTCTGCGACCACCTGTAGAGTTTCCGCATCCTCTTTTGTCAGGGCATCAATATTGGACAAGACCTTGATCAGCACAAGTTGATCATCTCTTCTGGCCACAAGATCAAAACAGGTCGGCCTAACATCGCAAGGGGATGATAACTTGAACCCAGCCCCCTCTAATTGAGTACATACCTCCTCAATCAGTTGGCTTCGGGCTCTAGTCATATTTACATCCCATTAGTTTCTTCACAAGTGAATGCTTTTCAGCATTCTGTTAGGAGATACTTCTACTCCAATCACATAGTACACCAATGGCTCACTGCAACACATCATACACGAAACCTATGCACGTTGTCGTGGGCAGTCTTCTGCGAATCATCTGCACCTGAGGCCTTGCAAATGTGTCGTTTTGCCGCCACACCGCGAGATCTTCCCACTCTAGGTCAACCTGTCCTAGTATTTTGTGTAGAAAGAACAGCGCCGGCTTGGTCCCCGCGACCGTGTACAGACCTGGTCCCAGATCCATTCTCCTGAGTAGTATGATTGGCAGACGAATCTCCCCATGATAACGCTCGGGGATCTCCTTGGCAATGAAATCAATCTCCTCCGGATGAAACGCGGAAGTTTCTCCGGCGCGGGTGACATACGTCGGGCGTTCATTGTTGAGAAGATCGCACAGCGGTATTCCCGCGCTCGGTAGATGATCGTTTATAGTTTCAATCTCCTTCTCAATGGCTCGCTCAATGAATGAACCCATCATATATCCCTCGCAACCCTAGCGACCACCATGATGTGATCCTTTTCATGCGGTTCGAGTTCAACCCGTTCTACCACCTCGAGGCCCTCTCTCTCAAGGGTTTCAATCTCACGTTCGAAGACTGTACTGACCGGCGCAACAGAGTCGATGCTTCTTGCTTTTATCGCAATCATTGCCCAAGTCCCTATCGAACAGTACACCAGTAAGTTGTCACAGAGTATTCTCGCTTGGTCAGGCTGTGCAATGTCCTGATATACAACATCTATGGGCCCTGCAACAAGGGTCGAGTATCTCATTGGATGCCGAGCGTCCTCTACTATGGGAAGAATGTTGGGGCGGCTGTCTGCAAGTCTGACAAGACTACGTGCCGAAACCGGTGAGAATTCTACAGCATTGACCACTCCCTCCATTCCCACGATATCAGAAACATGGCTGACTGTTGTTCCGGACGCCGCTCCGAGATACAAGACTCGCGACCCCGGCTGAATTGGCATGTTTTTTAGGCCGTTCCTTATCGCAGCTGCAAGCTTGGATCTTCTTGGCATCCAGAGCCTATAGTCTTCATCGCCAATTGTTACAACCTTCTCCCCATAGACGCTCTGCCCTTTCACGATGCTGCGTGTTGCCAGCGAACGCCTGTCGCCGTCACCAATAGTGAAGACGCCGGGAAACGCCGTTCTCTTAACGCTCATCGTCGACGCCTCCTTCTCTTCTTCGTGGTCCTCTGGGCCCCACTATCCCTTTGTCGCCTCCTCTGAGGGCGAGTCGGAGGTGGCTCGGGACTCTGGCGTCTAATCTCCTCAACTCTTCTCTCCAAGTCATTCCTCAGAGAGTTTCCCATACTTCGTCCCGAAAATGCATCGACCCTTGCGGCGATGGCCAGCTTTGCCGCGAGAGCCCGTGCTATCTTCCCCCTCTGCCAGTAGGGGGCAGTACGCAGCAGAGGGACTTGAAAGATGACACCATGCTTGGGAGGTGCTGTGCCAGTCCTGAGGCTTCGAAAGAGCGCTTTCTCCGCTCCCAAAATCTGTATAGTGCTCGAAGGCTTTCTAGCAAGTTCCATTAGCGAGCCGGCCATACTAATCAGGCGTGCTCCGATGAGCGGCCCTACAAGAGCCGTGATATTCGGCGCCACTGCCACCATCGCTTCAGATATGTACTTCTCAATCTCTCGTCGCCTGTCAGCAAGCTCTCTTATTGCCGATGCCAAGTCTGCCATCGGAGCCAGATTTGCAGCTAATGAGCCCTCCACTGCTGGGAGAAACGACTCGGTGAGTTCCTGCGCAAGTTGGGTGGGAATACCCGCGCCTGTGAGTTCGTCCATCGAGAACTTCCCTTGGGCCCACAGTGATACTATCACGGCAAGATGCTCATTGTCCTCTATCTTGTCGCTCACAAGCGGGTGATATGCAGAGAACCATTCTCGCAGATGCATTGCCAGCATGTTGATTGACTTGTCAAGCTCATCAACTGCATCAATAGCGTGTCGGACTGGAAGATCCGGCACTTGACTGGCATCCGCGATCACTTGCTGGCCAACGAGGAGAGCGACCCGGTGTCTGTAGTGTCGGAGTGCCTGTGGGGACTCAATAAGGCCCTGCTCGACGAGAAGTCTATCAACCATGTTTCGGAAAGTCTTGATGTTTCGGCTGTCAGTTGTAACGACATCAAGCCCC
>CAZSTY010000117.1:0-5021 GCA_964609885.1 uncultured archaeon | reverse complement strand
TCTGTCCTCCTTTCAGCCTCTCTCAGTATATCTTCCCAAGGAATGGCGGGATCGTCTGCGAAGTGTTCAAACTCGGGGGGAATGTCCAATGTGCTTTCTCCCTCTCTTCTGTATTCCGACCCTGTATTGGCTCTTTTGGTTTGTTCTGTTCTGAATATATTAGTCTCAATACCATTCCCGTGTGTCTTCCTCGGCCTATTGGGTCGTAGAAACATTCTAGCACGGCCTTACTGTCGTTTCCCACTCATTCAATAGGCGGCGCTGCAGCACATGGAGTGCGGGCCCTGTACCGTCGCGTCGACGAGAAGATTAATATACGATGGTTGGCGCGACAAACCATCCCGTTAATTACAATTGGGAGAGTACACCTAACATGTTTGATGAGTTGGAGTGTGCAATTGAGTCAGGTCTTGAGCTCGGGGCCTCGTACGTAGAGCTCCGCGGCGAAACAGGCTTTATCGAGTACATCCAGATGGATGATGGCAGGATAACAGCACTCACGCAGCGTCTTGAACACGGGGTTGCGGTTCGGGCCTTGGTAGATGGTGCTTGGGGATTCGTGTCCACAGGGGATCTCGCTAGGCTAGAGGACGCGGTTCGTGATGCCTGCAGGATGGCTCGAGCTGCTGCTCCAACGCGGAAGGAGCCGATTGAGCTCGCGGAGACCAAGGCCCATGAGGACCGGGTGAAGAGTGCGGCTCGACGCGATCCGCGCCATGTGGAGATTGAGGAGAAGGTTGCGTATCTCAGAGAGCTCACGCGGGTGATTCGTGATTATGACCCGCGCATCGCGACTGTGACAGCAAAGCTTCGAACGGCCTCCGGCACCAAGTACCTGGTGACTTCGGAGGGGACTCGGATAGAGATGCCAATCAATCTAGTCTGGGTATATCCATGGGTGACAGGCAAGGAGGGTACCAGACTCAGTGCGGCGCGCAACGAAGAGGCCTCTACCCATCAAGGTTGGGAGTATTTGGAAAAGACAGCAACTCCGGAGGCGGTAGGAATCCCAGCTGCACGACGTGTGGTCTTGCAGCTTGAGGGCGTACCTGCAAAGGCTGGGACATTTCCATGCGTGCTGGGTCCGCGTGTGATAGGTGTACTTGCCCACGAGGCCTTGGGTCACTTGGCTGAGGCAGACTTGACTGTGAACAGTGCTTTCAACGGGAAACTGGGGCAGATTGTCGCCGCAGAGGGAGTCAACATGACTGACGACGGCACAGACCCCGGGAATGTGGGGACTTCGAAGTACGACGATGAGGGGACCCCCACCAGTCGGGTTGAGATCATCAAGGACTCGGTGTTGACGGAGCTCATGACCAATAGAGAGTATGCTGCCAAGATGGGACTGAGGCCAACGGGCAACGCGCGTGCTGAGAGCTACCTGTATCCCCCAATCATCAGAATGAGAAATACATTCTTCGAACGTGGCGACTACTCTTTCGATGAGATATTCGAGGGCATTGAATTCGGTTATTACTGTGTGGACTTCAGGGGCGGCCAAGCACAGATGAATGCTAGCTTTCAGGTTGGCATCCAAGAGGTCTTCGAGATTGTGAACGGTGAACTTGGAAGACCAGTCACAGATCTCTCAATCTCGGGAATCGCCACCGATGCGCTATTCAAGATTGAAGCCGTGTCCGATGAGGACTTCCCGTGGGAGCTGGGCAGGTGCGGCAAGGGCCAGGAGGCCTTTGTGTCTTCTGGGGGGCCAAGCATCCGTTTTGCCAAGGGTGGCATCATGTTCGGAGGGCAAACATAGGAGGTATGACAATGGAAGACGAGAAGCAGTTGCTTGAGTTGTGCAAATTTGCAGTATCGCAGGCGTATGAGTACGGTGCTACAAAGGCAGAAACACAGGCTCAGTTCTCGAGCGAACTTGAGGGGTCCGTCGAGCTTGGCCAGATCAGCAGCGTCAACCGGCAGACTGGGACCGGTATCGCGATTCGGGTCTTTGTCGGGAAGCAGATGGGTAGCGCCTTCACAAACATTTCGACTCGGGATGGTATCAGGGATGCTGTTCGACTTGCAGTGAGTGCAGCAAAGGTATCGACAGAGGACCCCGACTTTGTAGACCTCCCTCTACCCTCCTCATCATATCCAAGTGTGGATGGTCTATGGAGCGATTCGGCTGCAGGTGTCGACGCAGGCGAGGTTGTCGGCCAAATAGTCCAGCTGGTCAAAGAGGCAACACAATCTGAGGAAGGTCTTGTGCCCGCGATGTCCGGCGCTGGAGCTGTCGAGTATCACACCGCATACGCCAACAGCAACGGGGTTGATCACTGGGAGCGGGGCACGGTCGGCTACATCTATCTTGGCGCAGTGGCCCCGGCGGGCGAAGGCATGACGCCGATAGTACTGTCGTTCGACGTGAAGCGGGGTGTGGACTATGACATATCGTCGGTTGTGCAAGAGGTCGCGGAAACTCTGCGGCTATGCAAGGTGTCGGCCTCGGGAGAGAGTGGCAGGTTTCCTGTCATGATGCACGCAATGGCGTATGGTCAGATAATGCAGCATACTCTTCTTGAGTCGATTCGGGGTGACAGTGTGGTTCGGGGGAAGTCGAGGATTGGCGACAAGCTCGGAGAAACAATTGCGTCTGAGAACTTGACAATCTACGATGATGGTATCTATCCTGGCGGAATGAACACTAGAGTTGCAGACGACGAGGGCGTTCCTAGGCGAAGAACCACGATAATCGATCGGGGAATCCTCAGATCATTCATCTGGGACACGTACTGGGCAAACAAGGCCGGAGTTGCGAGCACAGGAAATGCTCGCAGGCAGCTTAGGCGCGGTCTCGTCGAGGTGGCCACGACAAACGTGGTCGTAGAACCGGGACGAAGGAACGCTGAGGACATTCTCTCTGAGATTGAATATGGGTTCTTCGTTCAGAACGTTCAGGGTGCCCACAGCTCCAATCCCCAGTCTGGGGACTTCAGCATAGTCGGAAACCCTGCGATACTAGTTCGTGACGGAGAGATGGTCGGGCAGGTTCATGGGCTGATGTTGACGGGTAACGTCTTTGACCTCCTGAAGCATGTTGGCGAAGTGGCGTCGGAGCCCAGATTCTTAGAGGGGGCCATCGCACCGGACATTCTCTTCACGGAAGTCAACGTGGTCTGTCGGCAATAGACATGCCGACATGTAGGGGGCCTTCAGGGCCTCCTTCCGCCACGACATTGTCACGCAAAAGCATATCAGCCGAGCGCCTGACGAGGAGAGTCACTGGACGGTGAATGACACTGGCGCGCAGATGTGTTCTGGTCATCATGGCCCTGTTGTTGCTCCCTATGCTTGTCGGGAGTGTTCCATTATCTGGAAGTGGCGCCGTCACCTTGAGAGCGGTTTCGGCTTCTCCTGTCGTGGATGGTCTTCTCGCTAGTGAGTTGGGGTCTGGACGGGAAGATGTAACCCTCTCAAGTGCCGACGGCGTAAAGGCCCTCCTCCAGTTCTCTCACAGCCTGACGCGGAACGAGATTACGATGGCTGAGGCCCGAGGGGTGAGGTTTCTCCGTAGGGGCTCGCACGTTGTGCATGTCGGCTCCATTTATCTGGCGAAAGTTTTCACTGTACAATCTTTAGTGTCACTGACTGACATGGGCCTTGTGAGAGCCACCTCGGGATCAAAGCGATTCTATCCCGCACTCACATCCTCTGTTCCGGCGATCAGGGCGGACACCGTCCAGCACGATCTGCACAAGGATGGCTCTCCGATTGATGGTACAGGTGCCTTGGTGGCGGTTCTAGATACGGGTGTGTCTTGGTTGCACCCGTCATTCTGGCAGCCAACGACTGGTGCGCTACCTGTTCTTTCTGTAAACGGTTCGTACTACGTGGACATCAATACCAATGGAGTTGCTGACTCAGATGAAGGTCCCATCGCAGTAGTGCATCAACAGGATCCCTCCGCGATTGAGGTTTCGAACGAGTATCTGTACATAGACATCGACGATAACGGAAAGTTCGACTTCGCGAACGGTGACAGGTGGCTTGCTGGAGTAGATGAAGACCATGATGGTCTGCTGTCGCTGCCCTCAGAGAAGGTCGTGCTGCTGGGTCAACCAAAAGTGCGCGTGCTGTACGATCAGTACACTGGGAATGTCTATGTGCGGGGCGTGAATCTGACCGCGGACGCGCTCAGTATTGGTGACACCAACGGCCACGGCACGCATGTGGCCTCGATAATCGCAGGAGGACAACCCGGCTACACAGCCATGGTGGGGATTGCGCCTGGCGCTGACCTGCTTGTCATCCGGAGCCCGCTGATGTCCTCCGATGTACTTGATGGAATCTTCTTCGCCGCCGAGCACGATGCGGACATCATCAACATGTCCTTCTCCAGCTTCTTAGGATGCTTGGACGGGACAGACACAGAAGACCTTGCGGTGTCTGAGGCGATGAGGACCTCTGGCCTTGTGTCATCCTTGGCCTCAGGCAACCTCGCAGGATACAACAAGCATGCGCGGTTCTCGGTGATGTCGGGACAGACGGGGAGCGTGAAATTCACAGTCAACAGTCCTCCCAAATACTCCTTCCTCAATGTACTGTGGTATAGTCATGATGATGATGAACACATCTTCTTGCGCTCGCCCAACGGCAACAGTATCGATCTCGGCGTCTTCAGTGATGTTGCCGGTCACAGCTACATTATCGAGGACGACGATCTCAAGGCCTACTACTTCGCAGACGTGAGTGTGAGGGGAACAAACAGGATAATCGTGCAGGTGTCTGAGGATGATCACGAGTGGGCGAGCGGCACTTGGACTCTTGAGATGGAGAACCCCTCAGGGGAGACCGTTGAGGTGAACTGCTACGCGTGGGGAAGTACGTGGTCTGATGCGTATCTGAGGTTCACCACGCATGTTGACAACTCACGTACAGTCAGTTCCCCGGGTACGGCCGACTTGGGGATAGCAGTCGGGTCGTGCAACGACTACCTCTCAACTCTGTCCGCTAGCTCTGGCCGTGGCCCTCGGATTGATGGAGTACAGAAGCCTGAAGTTGTGGCTCCGGGGCTT
>CAZSTY010000116.1:0-5035 GCA_964609885.1 uncultured archaeon | reverse complement strand
TCAATGGGCACGGGCCGACTGAGGTGGCTCACGTCAATGTCAGCAGTGGCATCAACACACTTCTTGGTCAGTGGCACGAGGCCGTCCCTCAGCTCGCGAAACAACCGCTCTATCCTGTCGGAGGTCATCGCACGCTCGTAGTCATCTATGAGGCAGTCGTACACGTCAGGAATGCCCTTCACATCCATGACTATCTCGGCCTTCTTCCTGACAAGCTCCATCATCTTCTGAAGCTCGGGCTCGAACTTCTTCCAATCATTCGCAGCCTTGGCCTTCTTCCACACCTCAACGGCAACCGCCTGCTGCCTTGCAATCTCTGCGACAAGGTCCCCGGGGACTCGCGTCTCCTGCTCGTACTCCCTCTTGAACAGGTACAGGTTCCTCTGCATCACCTCATCGTACGACGACGACTCCCTCTCTGCCGCCTCGATCAGCCGCCCCGTCTCGGGGCTTGTCAGGATGTCATGTTGAATCCTGCTCAATTTGGCAATCTGTTGGCTACGTAGGCTGATTCCACGCGGCGGCATGTATGTCTCAAGGTCCCAATGGAGAATCGCTAATGATGACTCCACCAATGCTAGCTCCTTAGCCCTTGCCAGAAGATCTTCGTATGCTCCCATCACTCACACCAGTGGACAATGTTGCTGGTCTTCGGCCTCGGTGAGGACTGGTTATCTACTTTCCGGATGCGACAGTGGGGAGCTTGACTTCAGGACGCCTTGACACTGCGCTTCTACGAAGCTCTTATCTAAGTAGACCACGACCACAAGAGCACATCCTCTGAGGTGCAGAAATTGAACATTGAATGCGAATCATGTGGAGGAGATGAGTGGATCGCCAAGATCTACGAACTGCGTGTCTGGGGAACATCAGTAATCTACAGCGCGCTCAAGTGCAAGAAGTGTGGGACCATATACCCGCTCTGCGAGCTCGGCCGCAACGTCAGCCGTGACTCTGTGGCAAGCATGATGAAGTAGCACGAGGAGCTACTCATCTAGTAGGCCCCTCGGCCGCGAGGGCGGTGACTTCGCCTTCTTTACCCCGTAGGCGCCCAGAACAACCAGTACCCCGAAAATGACTGTGACGACTATTCCGACCTGACTCACCGGCGAACTAAGTCCTGGGGCCACAGCGAAAGGTCCTATGAGGTCGTCCGGAGAAGTGGCTAGGAATTCTACGGTGCTGTTCCCATCGAAATACGACCCCCTGACAGCAATGGCAAAGTAGCAGTCCGGACTGTTGCTCACGCCCTCCAACTCAACTTCAACCGTCAGATTGACAGCGTCAGTACCAGTGGCTGGCGAGCCGAGAACGACAGTCTCTGCCGCGATAGGGGCATAGCCGGATGAGGCCGTATACCGATTGATGCTGAGAGTGACCTCTGTCACATTGACCGACAGAACATCCTCAAGAGCTGGGGCCACGGATAGCGAGAGTGAAACGACCTCATCAAACGGTGCACTCCACATGTCAGGACCTGAGATGGTTGCCTCAACTGTTATGCCGCTGTCAGTGAAGGTTGCAGGACCATATTGTTTCGCAACAACAGGTGATATGAGGATCAATACGCAGAGTAACGCTATGACAGAGGTCCTCATGACGCCACACTCAATGTCGGGCTGCGCATCGGTGCTATTATGTATGTCTGAACGCGTACGTAGAACGGGGTTGCGTTGGAGAGCGCAACGCCAAGAAGATGTCGTGTCACTGTCGGCAGCACCACTGTCGAGCCGCAGTGTGCTTTGACTCTGAGGCCCGTATTGACGTATCGGAAGAGGACTGTCATGACGAAACGGATGGAGGATTCTACTGACCGCCAAGACTTGCGGCGCGGTGTACTGTTCCTAGACCGCGATGACGAAACAGGAGATACCAACGCTTGGGTGGTTTTCGAGGAGCAACCGAATACAGACAGGATGCATGTGGGCCTCATCCGATTGGAGCGCTGGGGCAATCTCAGAAGACGTTTCTATCCGTGTGTCGTCGCGCTCGACGAGTTTGCTCAGGAGGCCAAGCGCGCCACACTAGAAGCACCCAGTCCGTTTCTCCTCACGCTGTCCGACAATGGCCATGTGATGTGGGTGCCCGATGATGTCGATGCTGCACTGGGCCCTGATGGCGCCAGCATGTGGCTACCATTCGCACACTTCTCGTTCGGTCGACCAGCCGAAGGGCGCCTGTCGCCTCTGAGGTGGGTCCGACTCTCAACACCCAACGTCATGGCATCACCGCTCACTGACACGGATAGGAATGTCTTCTCCGTGAATTTCATTGATCGGTGCGTGGCCGCCGTCCGTGCTCAAGAAACACTGTCAAGAGATGTGATTCGAGTTCACCCGTGTCTCTCTGGGGAGGGGGATGAGTTTGTAATTGCGTTCGTCAGTACTGATACAGGTTCGGTGGTTGGAGAGTACAGGACAAGGGACACCCAAGACGTAGTGGCCGTACTGAGGGATCCAATCCAGCGCGGAGTACCTTACCCTCTAAGAGGAGCTGCGGCGACTTGGGACCCAATCACGGATGTCCGCTACGGCGAGATTGTCACTGTGCATGGGCCGGTGCCTCTGAACTTCCTCAGACCATTTGTCAGGCGCAGCGCCTCGCCTGTGTCCTACGCCATACCGTCTACCGCAGGAGAGGTCGCTCTCTGGCGGACAGACCTCCCGGCAACAGTCACCGTGATATGCGAAGAGATTGCATCCCCTGTGTCCAGAGTGCGTATTCATGGTTGGCGGATCAAGGTTGAAGGACCCGTGGGGGTTCGACTCAGATTGTTGGAAAAGAAGACGCTCGCAGTCAGCGAGATACTCGGCCTCATCGAGCAGTCCGTCCTCCCTGATGAAGAGCTTCACGCGCTGCATCCTCTTCGTGTTCGATTCGAGATTCCCCCGGGAACGCCCATCCCAAGGGCCTTCATCGAGAGCGAACATGTTCGCCGTCTACTCCAAGACGCCGATGTGCCGCTGCCTGACGAGTGGGACGAGTGGTGGGATGAGACCCGAGAGGGCGAACAGCCCGAAGAGGAGCCGGACTGGGAGGAGCATGACGACTGGGACGAGGGCGAATTCGAGGAGCCTGACTGGGACGCGGCCGACGAAGATTACTGATTCCGATGCGAGTCACACAAGGCCGTGACCTCATTAAGCCAAGCGAGAATCTCCGAGTACGCGCGCAGCCGGTTTGAAGTCTTCGCGATGCCATGGCCCTCGTCTGCGAACCTCAGCAACCGGACCGGCACTCCGCGAGCCTTCACCTGCTCATAGATCTGGAGACTCTCGGAGAGCGGTACCCGCTCATCATTGTCGCCCTGAACGATGAAGAGCGGCGCTCTTATCTTGTCGACATGGTGGATCGGACTGATTCGCTCAAGCAGTTCTCGGTCTCTCTCAAGGCTTCCGTACTCGGCCTCGCGCAGCGACCTTCGCCATGCGGCCGTGTTCTCAAGGAATGTGACGAAGTTAGATATCCCAACAATATCTACGCCCGCGCACCAGAGGTCCGGATGTTCCGTCAGAGCCGAGAGCACCGCGAAGCCTCCGTAGCTGCCCCCAAACACAATCAGTCGTGCTCCGTCGATGTCGTCGTCGCTGTCCCGCAGATGCAGGGCCAGATGCCGAATGTCCATAATCGAGTCCAACCGTCGGTCCACGTCATCGAGTGTCATGTACCGTCGTCCATAGCCAGTACTGCCACGAATGTTCGGTGTCACGACCACGTAGCCAGCAGCCACGAAGAATTGAACGACGGGATCGAAAGAGGGCCTAGCCTGAGACTCGGGACCACCGTGGATCATGAGAATAGTAGGCCAGCCGCGCTCGGGTCGCTGTCCCTTGGGGACATACTTGAAGTACGGCACGCTCAGACCATCGAAGCTCTCAAAGCGATGGAGTGTTGCGTCTGAGAATCGTTCCTGACGAAGACCGCTCATTCCGGGTATTGTGGCAGGCCACGACTCGCCACCGTTGACCTCAATCACCCAGATGGTGGCCGGAAATGTGGGGCCGGAGAGGGTCAGAGCCAAGAGGCGTGCGTCAGGTGACAGAGCGGAACCCCGGCTGAAGGACCGGGCATCCCTGTGTACGAGCACGCCGCGCACCGGCAGGTCTACGCGTTCGAGCTCACTCACGCCGCGCGGGGAGAACCTCGCTCGATAGAGGACCGAATAGCCCTCCTCGTTAAGAAAGAAGTACGTCCAGGGGTCGCGGGGTTGCCAGCTCGCCTCCTCGAATTCCCATCCCAGTGAATCCATCTCCGAGATAGGCTCGAAGTCACCTGAGAGCGACAGAAGGGCCAGCCTCTTGATGTCGGCCTGAAAGTCTGTGGCCACAAGCAGTGTTTCGTCGTCCAAGAAACGAATCGCGTTCCAGCGAGCAGGTGTACCACGTGTCAATGTGGATGTGAGGTTGGTAATCTCGTCGCCGTCGTAAAAGAGAATCTCCTGCTCGGCATTCCCCAGATACTTCTCCATTGCAACGAGCGCTTCATCATCAGAAATCACAGTCGCAACTACCAGTCCCCTATCAGGTCTGTAAATGAGTCGTGGTTGTTCCTCCGTGACGGGGTATGGAAACTCGTATAGATCAAGCCGGGATCGCTTCTCAAGATTAGCCTGCATGAAGAACTTGCTGCGGCCCACCACGTTAATCCTGTGTTTTGCCTGTAGGTCGTGAGTGAGCCACGTGAGAACTCCTTCCTCATCGATATGGCCGATTTGGAAATTCTCATCGCCTCCGCGGTCGCTTGTGAAGATCAGGCTGCCGTCGGGCAAGTATCGGGGGTTGGTGCACCGGTCATCTCCAGCGGTCATTCGATGAGGCCATAGCGTCTTCCCATGCTCGATTCCCACAGTGAATACGTGAAATGACCCGGGGACATTCCAAGCAAATGCGATTCGCTGACCAGAAGAGTGCCACGTTGGGCCCCCGGTTGTCTCTACACTGAGATATCTGTTCAGCTCGTCCGTGCTGAGGTTCATATTGTTGCAAGGTGAGGCGCGCCCTTTCAGTATTCCCAAGAGCGTAGCGTGTGCGTATCA
>CAZSTY010000115.1:0-5086 GCA_964609885.1 uncultured archaeon | reverse complement strand
AAAGCCACACTCGTTGCAGTGAAGACGCCCCTTCACCATCGTGATGTTGAGCTCTGCACCCTCGAGAATCGTCTTCTGTGATGCTATCTCAAAGTTGAACTTGAGCTGCTCCGGTACAAGAAAGGTGAACTCTCCGACCTCCACGTTTACCCGCGTGACCCTCTTGACGTTGTGTTCTCTTGCAGCCTGCAGAGCCGTTTCCACAATCGAGAGGGCCGCTGAGAGTTCATGCAAGATTATGTCAACCTCCGAAACAACGTCAATGGTGGTCGTGGCGTGGCGCATCGGAACCACATATAGATGCTTGCAAATGCACAGAGCCACCACTTGCGATTTCAATGGCTGAGCAACAAGAACAAATTGTGGCGATGCCCTTCTGGTGTTGGAGATTCAAGATGGTCTACGATCTGATAGTCGTCGGGGGCGGTCCTGCGGGGTCGACCTGTGCGCGCAAGGCGGCCCAGCTCGGGCTGGACGTTGTGCTGATAGAGAAACAGCACCACCCGCGAAGGAAGGCCTGTGGTGGCGGATTGACCACTCGTGTAAGACATGCGTTGGATGTCGACTTTTCTCCCGTGGTGGAGAGAGAGCAATGTGGCCTGCGCTTGTTCTCGCCTTCAGGTCTAACTGTTGAGGAGGTCAGGGCGGAAACTACCGGCTACATGGTGCGTCGGGAGGACTTTGACCACCTTCTTCTGCGTGAGGCAGAACGAGCGGGAGTGACCGTCATGGAGGGCGTGGCGGTCGTTGATATTGTTGAGAATGCACACACAGTGGATGCGATCACTGACGAGAAGACCTACAGTGGGCGCCTACTTGTGGGAGCCGACGGCGTAAACAGCACCGTTGCCCGAAGAACGGGAATCAAGACCCGATGGAGAGACGATGAGATTTGTCTATGCATTGAGGCCGCGGTACCCATGGATCCGGAGGACATTGTAAGAATTGTTGGCGATCCCAATGGCTCGCAGAGAGTTCTAATTGAGATCTACTTTGGGGCTCTCAGACACGGCTATGCGTGGGCATTCGGCAAAAGGGCGGAGATGAGCCTCGGGATTGGTGTTCTTGTCAGCGAGCTAGAAGACCTGAGAGGTGCATGGAAGAGATTCGTTTCGTCCTTCGAGAAGCGGTATGATGTCAGAATTGACCTCTCCGCAACAACTGCCGCGCGTGTGCCATTAAAGGGGCCGATGGACAACACGATTACGAGCAAGGTCATTCTCGTTGGAGACGCAGCCGGTTTTGTTTCGCCAGCAACTGGAGAGGGAATATATTATGCCATAGAGTCCGGAAAGATTGCCGCCGAGATTGCGAGGGATATCATATCAGGGATCGGTGGGGTTTCCACAGAAACGTATCAACAGAGATGGCGGGAGGCCTTTGGGAAAGACCTTAGGGTCGCCAACTTCCTAGCAGGAATGATGTTCCACTCAATTGAGAATATGGAGGCCGTCTGCCGAATGGCATACGATGACCCGGTTATGCGGGCATACACGTTTGAGCTCATAACTGGCGCAGTTCCCTATCGCACTTCTAGAAACCGGCTTGTAAAGCGCATGCTAAGAAAGCATCTCAGAACCGCCATCAAGATGATACTATGAGAGGTGCCGGGCGGCATGGAACATCATGCCGACTCAACATCTTCATGTGTCTTGTCCCTCTTGTTCGTCACCCCTGCGGTATGCCTCGGCAAGCAAATCCGGCAGATAGCGTGTTTTGATACTTGTGCCCTTGAGAGCATCCTTGATCTGTAATGTACAGAATGGGCACTCGGTCGTCACCATATCCGCGCCCGTGGCCTCAATGTATTTTCTCTTCGATGCTGCAACCTTCATCGATAGTTCTCGGTTGCCTGATCGCAGGCCGCCACCTGCCCCACAGCATCTGTTCTTGTAGGGATCATCGATGTATTCAATACCAGGAATAATCTGCAGAAGCTCGAGGGGTTGCTCGATAACTCCTTGGCCGCGAGCAAGGTGACATGGCTCATGGTACGTAATCTTAAGGGAAATCTCGCCTTTTGGCCTAACGATGTTCTCCTTTCCAACAACGTCAATGAGATACTCCGCAAAATCATAGACTTTGAACTTGGGTGGCTCACCACGCTCCTTCTCAATGAACGGACGGTGATCCTCTCTGAGAGTCTTGCCGCATCCCGCACATGCAACGACCACGGTATCTAGATCGTACTTCTCCATTACCCGTTCAAATATCTCGGTCACACGTCGGGCCGAGTCGTGAGCCGTCTTCAGATCACCCGTTCGAAATGCAGGACTAGCACAGCACCACTGCTCCTTCGGCACTATCACATCGATGCCGTTGCGGTTTAGTACCTCAATCAGTGAGCGGCCCGTATCTTGCATCCGATAGTCAATGAGGCAGCCGGTGAAGAAGGCAACGCGCCCACGAGGATTATCCACAAGGAATTCTTCCTTCTCAAGACTCTTCAATAGCGGCGTGTCTTTCTCTGGGACGGACCGACCTGTCCTATTGATGCTGTCTATGAATCCCTGTTGCCCCTCGGCAAGCTGATAGCCAGCCTCCACGGCCTTGGCCCTCAAGAGTTCCACGGCAAGACTGGGGATCTTGATGTGCTTTGGACAACTATCCTCGCACATCTTACATGTTGTGCACATGTACACCGACTCGTTGAGGGCCATCGTGATACGGTCTTCGACATCACGTGGGTCCATTTCAAGACGGGCAATCTGACGGATTATCATTGGGCCAGCATAGTCCCATGTTTCATGCACAATGGGACAGTTAGACAGACAGGCACTGCACTCGATACACTTGCGCAGTTCTCTCAGGACCTCAATATCCTGCTGGTAGATTATCTCTGGCCTGGGTGCCGGCTTGTCCCGTGCTACATACGGGCGGGTTCTCTGCAGGCGCTCAAGCGTCCGAGTCATGTCAACAACCAGATCCTTGATCACAGGCATCTTCTCCATGGGCTGAAGCACAAGATCCTGATCAGGCTCGATTTTTGCACGGCATGCGAGACGTGCAATCGTGTTGACCCGAATCGCACACGATCCACACTGGCCGCCGCGGCACTCCCACCTAAAAGCAAGACTTGAGTCATACTTGTCCTGAATGTAGAGGAGGGCATCAAGGACCGTCATTCCAGGCTCGTACTCCACATCGAACTCTTGGAAGTACGGGGCCTCATCCACATCTGGGTCGTATCGTTCGATCTTGACCTTGAATGTCTTCGCCATTGCAATCATCTCCGCTCACGGTGGTGGAATTCTAGTGATTACCAGGGGCTGCTTTCTCAGTTCCATCTTCCCATCCTTCCCCTTCCGGATGACGATGTTGTAGTTGCCATCATCATTCGGGTCGGCATCTGTCCTGAAGTGGGCGCCGCGGCTGCCCTTCCTCATGAGCGCAGCCTCAGCTACCATCCGAGCAGTAATGACCATGTGGCCGAACTCGATTGCCTGATGCCATCCGGGGTTGAATCGGCGGATAGGAATGTCGACTTTGATATTAGGAACAACTTCCTTCTCGATGCGTCTGAGTTCATTCACCGCATAGGCGAGGTCCTCTTCGTTTCGGAAGATCTGTACCTTTTCCCACATGAGGCTCGTCAACTCATCTCTCGCATCGGCGGGAGAGATGCCATCTTTCCGCTTTAGCATCGCCTCAAGACGCTCAAACTCGTTCTCAATCTCACTCTTGTCAAACCCGGGTAAGTCGTGTTCCTCTGCGAACTTGGCTGCATTCTTGCCCGCCAATGCACCAAATACCTGCGTGTCGGCAAGAGCATTCCCACCCAGACGATTTCCTCCATGTACGCCGCCTGTGCATTCCCCAGCAGCAAACAGGCCTGGAATAGTTGATTGTGCATTAGTGTCAATCTTTATTCCGCCCATGAAGTGATGGGCTGTGGGGGAAACTTGCATTGGTTCCTCACGAATATCTACACCTGCATCCTCAAACTGCTCAATCATACTCTCGAGACGAAACTCAATAATCGAACGAGGAAGATGGGCAATGCTGAGATAGACACCACCATCGGGCGATCCGCGTCCTTCTAGAACCTCAGTCATGATGGATCTTGCAACTTGGTCACGGCCGGCAAGCTCCATCACCTGTGGATAATAC
The DNA here is from genome assembly GCA_964609885.1 of uncultured archaeon. Lineage (GTDB taxonomy): Archaea > Asgardarchaeota > Thorarchaeia > Thorarchaeales > Thorarchaeaceae > B65-G9. The sequence goes on along the minus strand of CAZSTY010000115.1, from coordinate 976 downwards.
TTGTTCATGAACCGCTCGCCACGGTTGTTCAGTAGGATTCCACCCTCACCACGTACTGCTTCGGTGACCAGCCGTCCTCTGGCAGACTCTGGTTTTACCATTCCTGTCGGGTGAAATTGAACCATTTCCATGTCGATGAGCTCGCATCCAGCCTCGTAGGCCATGGCGTAGCCGTCACCAACATCCAGCTGAGCATTGCTCGTGACCTTGTATATCCTGCCAGCACCACCAGTTGCCATGACCACAGCTTTTGCACGAAAGACCAGAAAGTCCCCGTACTTCATGTCAATGGCGGTGACTCCGGCGATTCGACCATCGTGCACAAGCAACTTCGTTGCAAATACCTCGTCGAACACGCGTACCGATGTCTTCCTGAGGGCCTCGGTGAGTGTGACCATAATCTCGGATCCTGTACGATCTGATGCGTAGGCGGTTCTTCTGAAGCTCTGTTTGCCAAAGGGGCGCTGGGCGATCTTTCCCTCAGGGGTCCTGTCAAACACCGCCCCCATCTCCTCCAAATCGTATATCCTCTCAGGCGCATCCCTCACCAAGATTTCAACCAGTTCTTGATTGTTGAGGTAATTACCGCCTACGATTGTGTCCTTGAAGTGAACGTCCGGATTGTCGTCAGGATCGACGTTCCCTATTGCAACGTTGTATCCACCCTCAGCCATAGACGTGTGTGCCTTGCCGAGGAGCTCCTTGCTAATCACAACGACATCCATGTTATGTTTCGCAGCCTCAATTGCTGCGCGGCAGCCCGCGCCACCAGCACCAACAACGAGGACATCACAGACGATGGTCTTGTAATCCAACTGCAGTCCTCCGAACGAGTGATAACTCAGTCGCGAGCCCCGCTGAGGCATCTGGTTTAAAGTTGTTACTGTTAGAGGAAAGGAACAGTAGGGCGCAATGTATGTCCGATAGTGGACTTCCAACAGGCAGTTGGCGCCAATCTTTGAAAGGTGGAGGACAT
>CAZSTY010000114.1:0-5089 GCA_964609885.1 uncultured archaeon | reverse complement strand
ATTGCCCCGAACTCCGAGTGCTGATAGAAAGATCCTGTCGTACTCTATCCAGATATCTGTGGTTGGCTTCCAGTACTGGCCAACTCCGTGGGTGACCATGTACTCATCCAACCAGCGCCTTCCACTCTCGGCCATGATTCCTGCAAGCTCATCATAGCTGATTGATCTGGCCGTTTCAATTCCCAACTCTATCAGGAATTCCCTACAGATGTCGTGAGCTGGCCTGTAGAGTGTGCCTCCGATGTCAAAGATGAATGCCCTGATGGGGTTCATGTACGTCATTCTCCGAGTGGCCTGGTTGCTGCAGTCTTGTCTGCTATCTGAACCCTTTTTAGTCATCCCCTGTTTCGGAGCATGGTTCCAATGGATTCGCCCGAGAAAGCCCTTCGCTCCATCGAGGAGTATCTTCAGCGGAACCCCGGTGACGCGACCGCATGGAACTCGAAGGGTGTGATTCTCGCACGGATGGAGCGTTTTGGAGAGGCTCTTCGGGCATTTGATCAGGCATTGCGGATTGATTCGAAACTTCGCGATGCACATGTGAACCGTGGGCGCGTGCTACTTGCGCTTGGTCCGGACAAGGCGCAGGAAGCACTAAGATCCTTTGAGCGTGCGCTTAGGACTGACCCAACAGACACACAGGTCTTGCGGGACAAGGCGGTTGCACTTCGCATATTGGGGCGAGCAGAAGAGGAGCTTGCATGCGTAGAGCAGATTGCAGAGTCCAGTCCCGAGGACAAACATGTGCTGCTTAGGCTGGCCGACCTACATCTAGAGCTTGGGCGATTCAAGGAGAGCATCAATCTCTATGATCGTGTGCTGAATCTTGACTCGAGTCTGGTACCAGCATTGATTCATCGGGCCATTGCCCTGTCACTCTCCGAACAATGGACTGAGGCAATCAAGTCTGCAGAACAGGCGACAAAGATTGCACCAGAGAACCCCGAGGCCTGGCTGGTCCTTGGCGATGTGAATCTTCGTTCGGAGAGATACAAGGCTGCCAGTAAGGCGCTTGAACGTGCCGCTCGGCTCCGACCACAGGACGCATCGATTGAGCACACCATGGGCCTTGTCGCTTTCAAGGCGGGGAGGCTGAAGGATGCTGTCATGCATTTCAGGCGCGCAATCGCTCTGAAGCGTGACTTCGCTCGGGCCATGAAGTATCTTGCACTGGCATATATGGAACTGGAGGACTGGAAAAAGGCGTCCGACACATGGTCGCGGTTTGTCCGAGTCGTCCGCGATGATCCCAAGGCATGGGATGCCTACGCGATCACCTGTGCTAAACTCAATGACTACTGTACCGCACACGATGCATGGGACCACGCAAGACGCCTGTTCAAGAAGATGGGCGCCGAAACCGAAGCTGAACGAGTTGCCCGTCTTGGGCGTGCAGCACGAATCAACTGCTCTAGGCTGAAGAAGGCAGCACGTGCTGAGAGAGAAAAGGAGAAGCTCCGTCGTCGTCACAGAGACCCTCAGTTCCGTTCATCCAGACGCGGCAGATGATGCTGGTCATGCACTTCTTAGGACGGGCGGCGCAAACTTACGCAACCTACGAAGCGCAACAATCTTGTCGCGCCGACCGAGCTTGGCCTCTTGGAGGGCTTGCTCCATGAAAGCGATGGCCTCATCGTAGTTCTTTCTGGGCACCGGAAACGGCACGCCGTCTTTTCCCCCGAAGGCAAAGGTCATGCGGACGGGGTCGGACCATGACGGCGGTGCGCCGTATATCATCTCGGATATCAGGGCAAGTCCCCTCACTGTCGCCGGACCGATTCCCCTGATACCGAGCAGTTCCTGGTAGCCGCTCGGCTGAATCTCGTATGCCCGTCGCACGGCCTCCCAGTCCATTCGCCGTGGAATCACCTTGTACGTTGGCAGTTGCTTTACGTGGCCATCGTCTTCAATCCATGGGACCAGTGTTGTATGGCCATACGGCTTGAGATTCTCGAACATTCGCCGTACTCGCACTGGCCCATCCTTCACAATGTCAACGGAGACGTTCCGACAGTCCCCGGACTCGGACGCTGTCATATCGAGCGCGGACTTGGCAATCTCCCCGGAAACTATCCCTGAATGAGGCTCCTCCACGAAGCTGGTGACCTGATCCGAGCACCAGTGATACCGGCGAGCATCGCCGCTCTCTCCGTTCATTCCCTGCTGGACCACTGTCCAGTTCTCATCTGTATCAACAAAGAAGACATGCTGATAGAGCTGATACCCGTCTTGGATGGCCGCGTTGTCCACCTTGGCAACGAGTCGGCTGATCTCCGCCAGACGACCGCCGTCCAGCCCGTAGTCCTCCAGTGCTCTCAGTTGTTCAGGTGTCTTCATTGAGGCTGTGCCCTTCCCACCAAGGCCTACCACACCGTGTGTTTCGAGGGTGAGTACTGAGGTCAACACACCACAGGTCACAGTCGTCGATCCGGAGCTGTCCCAATCAAAGCCTAGCACATTGGAGAGTGCCTGAAAGTAGACGGGGTCGGCCAGCCGCTTCAACAACTCCGTTGTCCCATGCTCATCAACTATGAACTCGCAGAGCGCACTGGCCATTGGCATCATACGCTTGACTAGCCAGTGTGGAGCTCTTCCCGGATGCAGTTTGAGGTCCGCAACGCCTGACCGCTTCATCGCCGTTTCCAACATCGCCTATGTGCTCGAGCGGTGATAAGCGCAACAGGTGACCGAAAGTACTCTCGCAGATTGCTATTCAGGCAACCCTTTTATTTCCTCAAGTCGTGTAGTCATGAGAGTTCTTAGACTCTGAAGTGGTGTATCATGTCTTTCAGTGCAGAGTGGGACAAGGCCATCTCCTATGAGGACTTCTTGAAGGCAGCTCGCGAGAACGTGGAGCTCATGAAGGCGCGATTCAACGACCTGATGATCAACGAGGAAGAGGCTGAGCTGCTCAGGAGCATTCAGAACGACATCTACATACTCGTGATAGGAACAGACCGTTGCTATGACACTGCGGGCAATCTCCCCGTCTTGGCCCGGATGGCCTCAGTGTCCCCCAGAGTCCACCTGCGCATACTGGACAGCGACGCCAACGTAGAGTTTCACCAGCTATTCAAGGTGAACGGGAAGAGAAAGACCCCTGTCGTACTGTTCCTGAACTCAAACCACGAAGAGCTATGCCGATGGGCGGAGCGTCCGAACGCGGCGTACAAGTTGATTAATGAGAAGACCAACCCGTCGCTGGAGGATCGACGCGACAAACTCAAGCAATTGTATAGCGATCCCGAGATACTTCGTCAGAGTCTGAACGAGTTCCTCACCCTGCTTCTTCGCGCCGATTTCATACTGGGACGGCACTAGGCATGGAGGACCTCGGTAGAGCGGACTGGCGGGCCCCAGAACATGTGGCAGGCATGATTGAGTCTTACAGGCATCGCTATGGTACCGCATTTTGGACGGCCCTGCGAGAGATGATTGGTTCCAGTCCAAGGATGTGTGTTGTTGATCTCGGCTGCGGTCCGGGCCTATTTCTCGTGGACGCGGCTCGTCTGCTGGGGGCCACCACGCTGTATGGAATAGACGCCAGCCGGGAGATGCTTAGTCAGGCACAGGAGTTTCTTGAAGCGCTGTCACCGGCTGTCAGCTTTAAGCTCATCTGTCACGACCTCGATGAGGGCGACCCCCCACTTCCTACAGAGAGCGCCGACCTAGTGTTCTCCGGCTTTCTGCTTCATGAACTGGAACGACCAGAGAGTGTTCTGATGTCCGCCCGTCGTTTCTTGAAACCAAGCGGTGTGTGCGGCAATGGATTACGTGTCTGGTGATGAGGCTGCTTTCGTTGATGCAATGACACGTTCTGGAATGGCCGAAGAGCAGGCTCGGAAGCGCTATCCTCACATGTGCAAGCGAAGTGTGGACGACATAATGCGCATCTTTGAGGAGGCTGGTCTGAGAAGAATCTCGGCCCGTCGTCTTGGCAACTATAGAGCTATTGTGATAGGTGTAAAAGTCTTCAAATAGACTGGAATATGTCCGGTGGCCAGAATGAAGTCAAGCAGGCGGCGCTCGCCATGGGCATATGATGAAACGGAGATTCACTGTCCACGGTGCGGAAGCAACCGTGTCGTGCGTGTACTCGATCGATGGGCAATGTCCCGCGGCGTTCAGGTCTTCAAGTGCGCAGCCTGTGGAAAGAAGTTCTACGACCGTGGTGTGGATGATTATAGACCAACCTATTAGGAACGACCTATGATGTCTTACTGATGGAGGAAACGGATTGGTTCGAGTGCGCCGCTTTCTCAGATACCCCTTTTCAGTCCAAGCTCGTAAGGAGGCCAGCACTCTGGCTCGTGATGTGCGTGCCTTGGTCAATCTGCTCAGTCAGCGCGAGAACGAGTACATTGTCGAGGCTGCGGAGCTCCGTGTGATTGCGGCGCTTGATCAGGAGCCGATTCAGGTGACGGACACTCGAGACCCGCGCGACTTCTTGGTCTATAACACAGCCCGGCTGATAGTCGAGAAGATCGGAAATGCACGGCTGAAGGAATATCAAGCGGAGGCAGAATCGAAGGCGGTGAACCGGTACCTGTCCGAGGAAGAAACCTCTTTCGTGGTCAATCTAGCGTCTGAGTCCTTTGGCTGGAACATCCGCATGGTGACTTCGGCAAGCGAGCGGAGCCGACTGCCAGTCCCACTGCGCCTGTACGAACTTCGAATGCGGTTCGAAGACTTCTTGGAGGTCTCACCGCGTTTCCATCAGAGCTCTTGGAAGCTCATCAACCGGCCACTCGACCGAGGCTGGGTGCCCGTTCGGAGATCTGAACTTGACAGACTGATATCTGGGAAGTTCAAGCAGCTGATCCTCCAATCCGTAATCGAGGTGCCAGGTCTGCTGCCTGCACGTCTGACCGAGGCCGTTCAGCGCATAGAGAGTGAACTGGGTGCGAAGATTCGTCATACCGCACCAATCGAGATCACCGAGACAACAACCAGCGCCTTTCCGCCGTGCATTGCCCAGATGCACGCTGATGCAAAGGCTGGCAAGAACCTACCTCACGAGGCACGTTTTGCTCTTGCTGCCTTTCTTCTGAACATTGGCATGGACACCAATGAGGTCATGCGTGTGTTC
>CAZSTY010000113.1:0-5107 GCA_964609885.1 uncultured archaeon | reverse complement strand
CGACGCCCTTTTCAGGGGCAGGCTCCTCAATAGACGGCTCAATCTCAACCGGCCGGGCAGGTTCTGTCGCCTCGATAGGAGGCACCTTCCGTTCCTCGACCAGGTCCTCGTAGGTACGACGCATTATCTCAGCATGTTTCGGAGGTACTTCGAGTACGACCTTCCCGTGGAGCGGACAGAGAAGTGTCACGCGAGACTCGCGACCAGCAGGTTTGACGTCAACGAGATCGAGGGGGCCATGGCACTCAGGGCATTGATAGACAATCTTGAAAATCTGGCGATAAGTCTCCTCGTTCATCGCTGATACGAAGAAACGCTTGTTCTTGTGGCCATTCCTGCACTCGGACTTCATCTCTATCATCCCGCGATGCTCGTCGATGTCACGCACTATCAGGGGCTGGCCGCACTTAGTGCAACTCAGCGTCTTCGCGATGGCGGGGAAGTAGTCAATCTTCTCGGCCTCTTCCGTGACTATCTCAAAGACATCACTGGGCACCTCACGTTGCATGAGGCCGTGGATCGGACACACGACCTTGAACTGTACACGACCCCTGCGTTCACGTTTGTCGGTCAAGTGAGTGAGAAGGCCACACTCGTCGCATGTCAGAACAGACCGGGTGACCAAGGCGCGTGCAGAACCCGTCCATTTGACAGGAAGCGAGCTCTGTGTCGAGCGACCTGTGGCGGGGCAGAGCATCTTGAATCTGTAGCCCTTCTCGTCGCGTTCGATGCGTTGAATCGCCATCGGTTGAGGGCACTCAAGAGAGGTCAACATGGCTCGAAGAGCAGCATCGTCAGGAATCGACTCCACAGCGCTCCTGAAGCTCTCCTCAAGAGTCGCGGGAAGATCTTTGCGGGACACACCATGGACGGGGCATGCGACATGGACTCGTATCTTTGACCCACGGTGCTCGACCTTCTCCACGTGACCCGGCAGTGTGCAACGTTCGCAATTGAGCACCCTCTGCAGTATCTTGTTTAGGAGGTCTGCACTTGCGTTCTTGGCCACGTAGCGAGTGTATCTGTGACCGTTGGGACATCGAACCTTCATCTCATAGTAGTCAGGCCTCTCGTCAATCTCACGGACCGCAAACACCTTGCCGCACTCCGGACAGACGAACGAGTCAGCCACCGCGCGGTCTGGCTCCATCTCAGATATCACCTCGTTCACTGCAGGAATGTATTTCGCCGGAAAGCTGCGGCGCTGCGGGCCGTGGATTGGACAGAGCACGGTCTCTTCCGCTTCCCCACGGTGCGTTTCAGTATACAGGTGCGCCATCAGGGATCCGCAATCGAGGCACACGAACATCCTCGCAAAGATCTCTTCCGCAATCTCGTCAGCCTGACGCTCTACAAGCCGGCGTACGCTCTTGTGTCCCTGAAGGCACTGCACATCCAGTCTGAGGATCTTGTCCTTCAATTCGGCATCTGCGACGTAGAGCGGTTCGCCGCACTTAGTGCATGTAAACATCGAATGGTCACCCCACTTGTTCCGACGCGACCGTAATAGCAATCGTCACGTCTGCTTATCACCATTGTTCTGCGGAGCTCCTTGCCCAGTTCGATGGCCCCGCTATTTCCCAGACCTCATGAACCGGACACGTCAAAACTCTCCAACAGAGTGTCGGCGACTTTCCTTACGCGCGCCCTGTAGCCGCGTGTTGTATAGACGCGGATTGTTCTCATTGGACTGGAGAGGCTCTGGGCAATCCTGCTGACATCTTCCACGCGCCAGAACTCATATCCTCTTGAACCCCGCTCAAACATAGCAAGCTGGTCCAGTGGATACCTGCCGGGGTAGAAGGTCACCGACGGGCGGTCGGGAAAGTCGACGTACACCCGTACAGGGTCGATACCGGCTTCTTCGGCGATCTCTCGCTCCACCTCAGCGCGACCGATTGAATCGCTGAGTCTTGAGAGGAATCTGGTATCGGACAGTGTTCGAACACTGGCGACCTTGATCAAGTCACGCCTCCGAAAGGCGTCAAAGATCTTCCCTGCGACCCTCAGTTCCTCGGATGCGCCCTCATCGACGTTCAACAACCTGTGGTGGAAAGTGAAGTCGTCGCAGACGAAATAGGGGGTAGGGTCTTTCGTTGGGAACGGGAACAGCTCACCGCCAGCGAGTTGCAAGACACGCAACAGCATCAGTTCAGCGGCGCGGACGGTCTTGTGGTAGTATACTGCCTCGAACATGTTGGCGCCAGCGGAGAGATAGGACTCGAGAGTGTACCTTGCGCTTCGAGAGATCACAAGCATGTTCTTTGCAATGGCCAGAGAGCCGTACAGCTTGTTGTACTCAATGTTGGCATAGTCCACGCCTGCGAAATAGGCATCACGCTCCAGACTGTCCATTAACTCAGGGTTCACGGGGACCTGAGAGAGGTTGATGCGAATCGTCTTTGTCGGAATACCCCGACGCATAAATGACACCACTTCATCGACGGAGAACGTACTGTCGCCAAGGATGTCAGCCACTGCAGAACGCCTAATGACGAGCTCGGCAATATCGAATCTGTCAGCCCCGCCGTTGTGTAGATACTCCTCCATGACATTACCCCACGCCCCTCGTGAAACCGCCAACAGCATCGCCGTGAGCCGCGCGCGTTCAACAGTCTCAGCATCGACTCGGAGATGATCGAACATCGAGTGCGTCATATCGACAAATCCGAGCATATGGCCCATGAGGGAGGTATCAGCCCCAGGATAGACCTTGTAGACACCAGCCGGCCAACGGATGTTTCTCAAGCGCTGGCTGACGCGCAAGTCGAGTATTGACGACTCGAGGGCTGTCAGACCAATGTATCCCCTGAGTCGGTCCTTGATTTCTATCACGGTCTCCAAGTCAATAAGAGGCATGGTGCATCACAAGCTACTATCAAGATGGGACAACGGCTAGACGGTTCTCACATATATGGTTCGTTGTCTCGACCAAATACGGCAATCAAAACAAGGGGAGGGGGAGCGGAGGTAGTACCTCCGTCCTTTTCTGTCAGTGTCCTACGTGAACGTGCGCATGAGCACGTCCCAGCGGTGTTGCACGTAGGCTTGGAGCTCAGCGATTTTCTTCTCGTCCTTCTTGGGCTTGAAGAGACGGGAGAACCTGCCCTGAAGCTTGAGGAACTCCTCGATTGGCTTACGTTTCGCCGGGTCTTGGAACCTCTTGCTCTGAGGACTCAGCTTGAACTCGTCGCCGATGCGCTCCCAGAGAATCCAGTACCCGGTCTCTACCGCAAGCTTGCCAATCTCAACACCCAGCTCCACGGGATAGTTCCACGCCTGCGGACATGGAATCAGGACGTGAATGAACTTCGGTCCGTGAATCTCGCTCGCCCGCTTGAACTTCTCGTACAGGTCACGAGGATATGCTGCATTTGCGGTCGCCTGGTACGCAGGCTCATGGGCTGCGACTACCAAGTCGAGTAGTTTTTCCGGCTCGGTCTTGCCGTACCATGTGGTAGTCGTCTGAGCATAGAGGGGAGTTGCACCAGATCGCTGTGTTCCCGTATTGCTGTAGACCTGATTGTTGTAGCAGACGTAGAGGAAGTCCGTACGTCGCTCGAAAGCACCGCTGAGAGCCTGAATGCCGATGTCAAAGGTCCCACCGTCACCAGCCCACACCATCACTTGGACATCCTCGCGGCCCTTGGCCTTGAGAGCAGCCCTCACTCCGGACGCAGTGGCAGCCGCGGCCATGAATGCTGTGTTCAGAACTGGCACACCCAGCCCGGACTTGGGCCAGAGCGACTGGATCACGCTTGTACAACATGCAGGGACCACCTGAATCACCCTGCCCTCAAGCGCCTTCAGGGCGTGTCTGAGAGCCAATGTGTCCATGCAGCCCGCACAGGCTGCATTTCCCTTCAGTACGAATTCCTTGAGGGGCATCTCACGTATTGCAACCATCTCTCATCACTCCAGCAGGTCATGCCAGGTTTCTTCGGGACCCATCTCGCCGCTCTCGACGGCTTTCACTGTGTCCAGAATGATCTCCTTGATGTCGTCCACCGTGACATCCCGGCCACCAAGACCACCAATGTAGCTCTTCACAATCGGACGGTAGGGCGAGTGGTACAGCGCTGCCCGGATGTCATTCGCGACGTGACCGCCGAAACCGTACGACACGCCACGGTCAAAGCTTGCGAAGGCCTTCACCTTGCTTGCCAGCTCCCGCATGGGCTCCACAGGGAATGGCCTGTACATTCGAACACGCGCCGCGCCAACCTTGTAGCCCTCGTCGCGGAGCTCGTCGATTGCATCGATCGCCTCTGCGCCAACAGTACCCTGTGATGTGAAGACCACGTCAGCATCATCACAGCGGTACTGGTCAATGGGTCCGCCAAAGTACTTGCCGAATAGCCTCTTGTAGTCCCGCTCGACCTCTTCGTAGACCTTCAGGGCGTTCTTGTTGGCCTCGTGCATCTGGTATCGGAACTCCTGATAGTACTCAGGAAACACTATGTTTCCATGGGAAACGGGATTGTCAGGATCCATCACCCAGTGCGGAGGCTTGTAGGGTGGTAGAAACTCGTCGACCTCTTCCGGCTCGAGGTAGTCGAACGGAGAAACTGTGTGACTGAGAACGAAGCCATCCGCGCTGACCATGACCGGCATTAGCACACGCTCGTCCTCTGCGAGCTTGAATGCCTGAATAATCGTGTGATAGAACTCGTCCACGCTGGCCACATAGAACTGTATCCAGCCGGTGTCACGTTTGCTCATGCTGTCATCGTGCGTGACGTGAATGTTCCAAGACGGTGACACGGACCGGTTGATGTTGGCAAGGACAATCGGTAGCCTCGCAGCAGCGGCCCAATGCAATGCCTCATCCATGAGCAGGAGGCCGTTAGAGGACGTTGCCGTGAAGGCACGAGCACCTGTTGAGCTTGCCCCGATGCACGCGAACATCGCAGAGTGCTCTGACTCCACGCGTATGAACTCGCCCTTGTAGATTCCCTCCTCATCGAGAAGGGCGATCTGCTCGGGCACCGTGGTTGCCGGCGTAATCGGATAAGCGGCAACAACCTCAACTCTCGCAGACACAATGGCTCTTGCAGCAGCGTAGTTTGCACTCATCAGCAGCGTCTTCATCAGGTCGCCTCCTCTT
>CAZSTY010000112.1:2281-5134 GCA_964609885.1 uncultured archaeon | reverse complement strand
TGTGAATGCACTGTTGCCGCAACATCCGGACTTGTGGACGCAGTATCTTGTCTTCCGCGATCTGCGGAGTAGGGGCTATGCCGTAAGACAAGGCTTCGGTGGCGGACTCGGCTTTCGCGTCTATGCTAGGGGGGACAGACCAGGTGTAGCGACTGCAAATCAACTGGTATATGTACTTCGAGACGGAGAACCAATCTCGCTTCATGACTTGGACATGGTGACCCAAACGGCGGCAGCAGCACGAAAGAGACTTGTGTTCGCGCTTGTGGATCAGAATGGGGAGGTCAACTACTACAAGGTCGCACAGGTCACACTGGAGAACAAGGTGGGTGAAACATAAACGATGAGTGAGTGGTATGATGATGAGATAGAGATTCTCGAGTCGTACTTCGATGAACACACAATGAGTGTCCATCTCATCGAGAACAATCCCCCGCGGGCGAAGAGGGGGTCACCCGGGGATTGGGCACTGGTAGACTTGTCTGAGGACATTCTGACTCATGAGGACCTAGATGTCATGGCGAATGCGATTATTGAGAGCGCACGGAATGACAGACTCTCGTTCATAGAGATTGAGGAGGAAGGCGCTGCTGTTGTTCAACTAAGGAACCTAAGAATTGCAATCGCAATGCCACCATTCGCAGACAAGTACGAGATCTCAGCAATTCGACCAATCACAAAACTGTCAATCGAGGATTACAACCTAAGCCCAAAGCTGATGAAGCGTCTTGAGAGCAGGGCAGAGGGCATTCTGGTGTCAGGAGCCCCCGGTTCGGGAAAGAGCACGTTCGCGGCGGCACTGGCAGAGTTCTACAGCAGGCAGGGCAATGTGGTCAAGACGCTAGAGCAGCCCCGGGACCTGCAGGTCACTGAGGACATTGTGCAGTATTCTCCTCTTGACGGGAGTATGGAGAAAGCGGCCGACATCTTACTTCTCGTGAGACCCGATTACGTTGTGTACGACGAACTCAGAAAGGACTCAGATTTTCAGGCGTACTCGGACTTGCGTTCAGCAGGTGTCGGGATGGTCGGTGTGGTTCACGCAGGGTCAGCCATTGATGCTCTTCAGAGACTCATTCATGGCGGAAGAGTAGAACTCGGACAGGTGCCAAGCACGGTTGATACTGTGATTCATATTGAAGCGGGACGAGTTGCAAAGGTTTCTTCCCTCTCCCTAAAGGTCAAACTGCCAACAGGGATGAGCAGCTCTCAGCGTGATCTGGCGAGACCTGTAGTGGAGGTCAGGGATTTTGAGGAAGGAATCTTAGAATATGAGATGTTCACATTTGGCGGCGAGCGTGTTGTCATGCCGGTCAGGGGCGAAGTGGCCACGAGAGCGTATGCCGGCCGGAGAGAACCGAGGCGAGGTGCACCGGGTGAGTCGGTCCCGATCTCGGTGAGCTACTCGAAGAAGAAGGTGACGATATACGCCGGGAGGAAGTATGCAAAGCAGCGAATCGAAGTATACGCTGACAATGTCTACCTGTTCACCACCGTAATAGGTAGGAATGGAGAGAGCTCAATAAGAATCAGGACCAAGCAGGGCAAGGCTCTCGTCGATGCGATTGAGGAGGGCGCGGTAATCACGGCAAAAGTAGCACAATGACTTGACAAAAGCTTTAACAAGATTCAGCCTCTGAGGGTGGCTGGCGAGGGCCCGTGGCCTAGCCTGGACCTGCAGGCCATGCTTGCAGGAGGTGCATAGGGCACCAGCCTCCTAATTGCCGTTGTGCGGCAAGGTGAGAGTTGGTAATCGCCGGTTCGAATCCGGCCGGGCCCGCCATCAAGTTTTCTTGTTCTCAACATCGTGACGGAGGATTACATAGGATCCATCACTTGTGCCGACATGCACTTCATCGGCCATCCCTACGAAGAGCCCTGTTTCGACGACGCCAGGAATCATCTTCAGCTGAACAGCCAGTTCCTGAGGACTGTCAATCGGCTTTGGAAACTCTAGGTCGATGATGAAGTTCCCGTTATCGGTAACCACAGGACCCATTTTCTGTCTAGCTTCCCGAAGAATAGGTGTAATTCCCATTGTTCTGATTTTTCTAGTCACAACACCAACAGCAAATGGAAGCACTTCAATCGGGACACGGAAGCGAGAACCCAACTTCTCAACCAGCTTTGACTCATCAACAATGACAATCATCTCTCGCGACGCAAAAGCAACAATCTTCTCTTGGAACAGGGCGCCCCCGCCACCCTTCGTCAAGTTGAGTTGACGATCTACCTCATCAGCGCCATCGATTGTCATGTCAAGTTCGGGATGGATGTCTAGTGTCGTCAATGGAATCCCATACTGAATTGCTAAGTTGTACGCCTGATACGAACTTGGAACGACACTGACATCAATGATACCTTCGGCAATACGCTCCCCGAGCATTCTGGCAAAGACGGCAACGGTGGAGCCGCTACCTAGACCAAGCACACCCTTTTCTGGAATCCTTGCAAGCGCACTTCTAGCCGCATTTACCTTCTCTACCGACGTCAAACAGCTTCACCTATACATGTTTGTAGGGCGAACCTTGATATTCCGGTGAAACACCTCATAATGCCCTTTTCCAATCCACCAAATACAGAGTGAAAGATCTTTTCTCGTCTAATCCCCACTCATCAATGCCTTGAGGCGTTCCATTTCAGCAAGCATCTCAGATTGAAGCGAGCTCTTTGGTGCACCACCAGGAGGGCGGGTTGCTCCAGTGGGTGCTGCGGCCCCTGGTGGAGATGGAGTAGGAGCCGCCGATGGCGCAGCCGCGGCACCGCCCGGAGGACCACCACTTGGAGGACCACCGCCCGGAGGACCACCGCCTGGAGGACCACCGCCTGGAGGACCACCGCCTGGAGGACCAC
>CAZSTY010000112.1:0-2181 GCA_964609885.1 uncultured archaeon | reverse complement strand
GAGGACCACCGCCTGGAGGACCACCGCCTGGAGGACCACCGCCTGGAGGACCACCGCCTGGAGGACCACCACTTGGAGGACCACCACTTGGAGGACCACCACTTGGAGGACCACCACTTGGAGGGCTCGCAGCGGGCGTGGCTGGAGATGGAGCAGTTTCTGTTGTGCTGGGCATTCCCACGCTTGGCGGACCTGCAGCTTCACTCTCTACAGCGACCGCCTTGCCGGACATTGCGGCCAGCTTCCTAAGGTAGTCCGAGCGGGCGCGATCTACCGCAGTCGATGTATCAACAATCTCTTTCAGATCTTCATCCTTCGCAATGGCCGCACGCACCGCCTCAAGCCTGCCCCTGTATGTAGCAAGGAGCTTGTCTTTCATGACCTCGTCAATCTCGCCCTTTTGAGCAAAGTAGTCCACTGCAGCAAGGGCCTGCTGAATCGCATTCTCCTCAATTTTCAAGAAGACAAGAGCGTCTGCGGGCGTTCGGATGAACTTGATTTTCTTGGTACCAGCAAGGCCAGCAGAAACATCACCAGTCGAAGCAATTATCCTTTGCACACCAACGGGAAGACTTGTACCTCTGGAACCGCGGCGAACCAAGAAAGCAATAATGGCAATGAACAGAAGCGTGTATACCAAGAAGAACCAGTCGCCTGGGCCGAATGGTATCCCCAATGGCTGGAGCGCATTTGATAGTACATTGAAGAAACCATAGACGTATTGGAAATAGACATCTAGTGGTGAGTTTGCTCCTTGCAAGATTATATCACCCGCTGGTACGGCTCACACTGTTCTTGAGCGGCCTGCAGTATTTTAGCTTTCTCGTGGGTCTTGTGCCTTTGTAATACATACAGGATACACTACGCTTGGCGATAGTAGAATGGACATTAGCAGTGATAAAGATGTGCCTGATGAAACATGAAGTCATACATATCAGTAGTCAACTTTTTGTGGGGGATTACCATGGCGCCCTCAGGCATCTTGCCTATCTGAGAGGCTCCTCAACGCTGCAACTGGTGACAATCATGAGTTTGCCGTTCAAGACACTGGACGATGTGGAGTACAAGGGAAAGCGAGTTCTCATAAGAGTTGATATGAACTGCTCTCTTGATCCAGAAACTAAGAGAATAATCAATGACTCTAGAATTAGAGCCATGACCCCGACGCTGCGGGACCTCTCAGAGTCCAAAGTTGTATTGATGGCACATCAGGGCCGGCCCGGTAGCGATGACTTCATCTCCTTAGAACAGCATACCCAAATCCTAAGAGATCTCGGCTTTGATGCTCGATTTATCGATGACATCTTTGGTGAGAGAGCAAAGAGAGCTATTCAGAATGTTGAGGTTGGCGAGATCCTAGTTCTACAGAATGTTCGAATGTTTGAGGGTGAGATGAAAAAGGGACCAGTGGAGGAAGTTGCGCGAGAGCCAATCGTACAGGAGCTGTATCCGCTATTTGACCTGTTTGTCAATGATGCATTCGGTGCGGCCCACAGGTCACAGCCATCGATAGTTGGGTTCACAGCTGTGCTCCCGTCAGTAGCTGGGCGAGTACTTGAGAGAGAGGTTAGAACTCTCACAAGAATCCTCAAGACAGATGAACATCCTTGGGTTCTAGTGTTGGGCGGAAGCAAGGTCCCGGATAAGGTCAGGGTTATTGAGAAGCTACTTGAGCTGGGAAGGGCAGACAGTGTTCTGCTGGGAGGACTCATCGCAACACTGTTCTTGGTGGCGAGCGGAGAAATACCCGAGAGCTACGGCAAGGCGGTAAAGGGCTTTGATGACACTATTGGGCTGGCCAAAGACCTTCTGGGTCGATACAGTGACGTCATAATGTTGCCAGTTGATGCGGCCGTAGAGAGAAATGGTGTGCGCATTGACTGCGGTCTCGACGAGATGGGTGGCGATCCCTTCTACGACATCGGCCCAAGGACTGCAGAGGAATATGCAAGCATAGTCCGGAACGCGCGAGTGGCCTTTGCGAACGGACCGATGGGATTCTTCGAGAAAGAGGAGTTTCAGTATGGAACTATCAAGGTGCTTGAGGCGATAGCGCACTGCAACGGCACAACGGTTGTGGGTGGCGGCCATGTCAGCGCCATGGCTGAGAAGATGAACCTCGTGGACCGAATCACACACATAAGCACGGGTGGTGGGGCCACTATGGCGTTCATGACCGGC
>CAZSTY010000111.1:0-5150 GCA_964609885.1 uncultured archaeon | reverse complement strand
CGAGTGGTCTGTTCCCCCATGAGGAACGAATTGCCATAATGGTCCCTGCATTCGCAGCCGTCGTCTTCGGCCCTCTCATCGGTGGCCTCGGCTCGGGATTCGGAAACTTGTTGTTTGACATCTTTGAGAAGATGGTGCTCTCACAGGAGGGCCTCGCCGCTCGCCACGTACTGGGCTTCTTCGGCAACATGATCGGAGCAATGGTCACCGGGTTCTACTCTCAGAGGATCGTCATCAACGAGAATGAGCCTCTGTTTTCACGAGAGCGTCTACTGCTTGTCGTGAGAAACACGTTTGCGTCTGTCCTCGGCCTCGCAGTAGTCACTGGCGTCATGATTGGATACGGCCGTTGGCTTCTCAGCTATGTTGGTCTGGATACGTACACGCTGCAGGACGGGATTCGACTGGCTGGCATAATCGTCACGAGCAACGGCTTTGTTCTTCTCCTCTCGATGATTCCGCTACAGTTTGCGTTCATGTTTGTTGAGCGACGTAGAGTGGCTGCATACAATGCCAGCCTTCATGAGACCCTGAAGATGTCACCCGCTACAAGGGCGAGAGACGCACCTATTGCAGTCGAGGAGTTCAGGGGTGTTGGTCGTGGTTTTGTTCTCAGGAGCTGGTCCACAATCCGCCTGCGTGTGAGAAACAAGCTCGATGTTCCGATGAGATATCGCGTGGAAGTGCGCGCACAAGACCATGTTGATCCTAACGTGTTCTACACAGAGAAGATCCCGCCGGGTGGCGTAGACGTGATTGACCTGCAGTTGTATCCTTTCGACGATGCGGAGCGCCGGATTCAGCTGGCGTTCAGGCCTTGGGTTGACCAGAGCAACACACTCAGGAGGGTCTTCGAGGAAGACTTGGCCTTCACTTACGAATACACGTACAACGTTCTCTTGCCGGGCAACAGAAGATTCCGTGTGCTAATATCGATAGTGGGTATCATGGCCCTGATTGCAGGTATCGCACAGGCGCTCAGAAGCCTACAGGGTATTTTCACGGGCCAAGCCGCTGGCAGCTCCGTAGCATTCGCGATGACACTGGCTGTTGTCGCCGCGGAGATACTCTTCGTTGTGCTATGGTATCTGTTCAAGAAGAGGAATCTGGGGGTGTAGACGATGGAGCCGGACAGGAACGACAGAGAAGAGAGGAGAGATTGGAGTGAGGACCTCACGCAGCCCCAGGAACCAGCGCCCAGAGGTATCACGGCCGAAGAACTCTCGGGAGCTGTAGAAGAGGTTCCCCGGCCCGAGCCCGTTGAGTACGATCATGAACGACCCTCTCGGCCGAGAGGAAATCGTCTGATTGTGACAGCGCTGAATGTTGTGATGTTGTTCGCCAGCATTGCCATAGCATATGCGTATGTTGTGCAAGACACCAACCCTGCAGTCAGGGACGCCCTTGCGATAGCGATGGGTGTCTTCTTCATAGTGTTGTTCTTCACGCTGTTCGTCGTTCTATACATGCGCGCGCCTGCAGGACAGCGGCTACCACTGGAAGAGAAAGGTCATCTGGCACACTATGGGCCAATGTCGCGACGTAGGCCGATTCTGAGTGTGGGTGTCGACTCTCCCTTCGTACAGTACCGCGCTACGACCGTCACGGTCCGTATAAGAAACATCTCCGACACAGAGGGTATCCGCATCAGATTTCATTCGATGGACCACGTTTCCCCAAGTAGCATCGACCTCCCAATACCCCCCGGTGACATCGCCGAGATCAAGGTGCAGCTCGTGCCCATTGCGGTGGGCGAGAGAGAGATATCCATAGAATTCGCTGACTTGTTTGATGCTGAGGGCCGCTTGATACCGAAGTTCGAGGCGAACACTCTTGCCGTAGAACGCTTCCGATACGTGGCGCGGGAGCCGGCCTTTGGTGGTGTGACGGCAAGCCAAGTGCGTCTTCTCAAGACGGTAGTATCAGTTGCTACCGCTCTGATTGTGGGGTCGGGCCTCATAGTCGCGCTGTTTGGGGAGGCGCTCGGAGGTCTTGAACAGGTTGTGCGAACGTACATTCCGATGTTGGTCGTGCTGCAGGTTCCCGTCTTCTATCTGTACTTCGCTCTCATGAATAGGCTTCCATCCTGACCGAGGCCGTGCTGGTCAGAAGAACTCTCTGAGTAAGATACCCACGAAGCATCCCAAGAGCGAGGCGAGGGTCACGAACAGGAAATAGACGAAAGCTATGACGACGCTGCTCACGAAGAAGTCCGCAAGGGCAATGTCAGGAGCCATCAGTGACGGGCTGATCAGGAAGAGAATGAAGAAGATGACGAAAAACACTGCCGCTAGGATGCCCGAAACCAGAGTGTTCTTGAGCTGCGAGGCGGTCATGCCTATCGGGGCCGCAGCCAATACTGGCAAGGCGAACATGTACAGGGCCGAATCAGGAAGCCACTGAACCATCACCGCCGCATATATGGAGGTGTCAATGATAGCGGCGAGAATGGGCATGAGAAACATCACAATCAGGTCGCGTTCGTCCTCTGACATCTCGATTCCTAGGAACTGCACCGTCGGTTTCTTCCGGCGGATGGGTGCTGGGGCCTCCTCGGGAAGCGGCCGAAACAAGCCCTTTTTCTCGGTTTCCTGTTCTTCGGGCTGCTCAACACGATACTTGCTCTCGTCTTCGGCCATCGTATTCACACACCCGCTTCAACTGCGCTCCTTTGAATAAACTCTTCCCATGACGCAAATCATTGACTGCACATGGAGCATTCGGTCACGAGCGAAAACAGCTCCATCGAAACCTCTATCTTGAATGACATTGCTTCGGTGTTCGAGGAGGACCCCTATTGGCGCACGATGAATCAGAAGACACCACTATACCGCCAGTGAATACTGTGGAGGCCGAGCAGACACGGCGACGGAAGCTGGAACACATTGAGATCTGTCTCCGGGAGGATGTGCAGTGCCGGCGGTCGCCGATGTTCGAACATGTCCATCTGATTCACAAGGCACTGCCCGAGGTTGACCGCGACAGCATCGACCTCACGGTCAACTTTCTCGGACTACGAGCAAGTGCTCCTCTTGTCATCGCAGCCATGACGGGCGGTCATCCGGATACGATAGAGATCAATCGCAGGCTCGCTGAGGCGGCCGAGGAGCTTCGCATTCCCATAGGCGTGGGCAGTCAGCGTGCAGCCGTGGAAGATCCAACGCTGGAAGACACGTTTCGTGTTGTCAGAGAGGTCGCGCCGTCCGTGCCAGTCATCGCCAACATTGGTGCAACCCATGTGGATGCTGCACCAGCAGCTGTGGAAATGATTGAGGCGGACATCCTCGCGATTCACCTCAACCCACTCCAGGAGGCGATTCAGCCGGAGGGGGACTGCAACTCAGTGGGCATGCTTGACAGCATCGCGGCCATCGTTGAGTCAGTGGATGTCCCAGTTATGGTCAAGGAGACCGGTGCGGGGATCTCGGCGCAGGTGGCTGTGGCCCTTGAGGAAGTGGGTGTTGCAGCCGTGGACGTGGGCGGTGTCGGTGGCACAAGCTGGGCCGCAGTGGAGTACTACCGGGCACTTCAGGAGAATGACGAGGTGAAGGCTCAGCTGGGTCTTGACTTTTGGGACTGGGGAATCCCCACGGCCCTGAGCGTATTGATGGTGAGCGAGGCAACCGACCTTGAGATAGTGGCCACTGGGGGAGTGAGGTCCGGACTCGATGTTGCAAAGGCCATCGCCCTTGGTGCCACTGCAGCGGGGGTCGCCTATCCGTTGCTTCAGGCCGCAGTCGAAGGGACAACACGCGATGTCTTAGTTGAGCTCGAGAAGATAATCGAGGGCCTCAAGACCGCAATGTACCTGACGGGTTGTCAGACGGTCGAAGAGCTCGGAGCCATCCCCATAATGTTCAGTGCGGAGATGATAGCTACGCTCAATTCGCTCGGACTGGACTATGCGCGCTTTACGCGGGCTTGGCGTCGTGGTGTGATGTTTCCCTAGCCGGTCTACGTGTAAGATCTACGAGCTGTCTGACGAGAACGTCTACATTCTCTACAGGTGGATAGCACGTTCCCTCTCCGCAGACGAATGCAACTCCACCGTTGCTGCCGGGGTCGTGTTGTGCTACTGCAGAGGAGAGCCGACTCAGTTCCCTTAGAGAGTCACTGTCGGCGATTGACAAGAGAGCAACATGCGGTAGAAACACGGTCTGAAGTCCCCTAAGGATGCTACTTGAGGCTGGTCCGTGTCCAACAACCGTCACATTGTAGGACGGTCCAGCCAGCAAATCCAATGCAATCAACAACGCCGTGTGAGAGGTGGGGTTTCTCTCCAGATTGCGGCCGAAGTATTCGAGAATCGACTTGGCAATCTTCATGAACCTATCATCTTGAAGTAGCAGTGACAACCTTGCAGCATTGACAGCAGCAATCGAGTTGCCTGAGGGAATGGCGCCGTCGTACGCATCTATGACCGTGGTGGGTAACTGGCTCTTGCTCTGTGGGGCGAAGACAAGCCCCCCATGACCTCTATCAAACACCTCTAGCATTCTGTTCATGATGTCGTGGGCCAGCGTGAGATATCGAGGCAGTAGTGTGGTCTCGTACAGCTCTATGAGTCCCCAGACCAGAAACGCGTAGTCGTCTAGAGTGCCAGGAGAGAGGACTTCGCCCCGAGCGTAGGCATGGCTAAGAGAGTAGTCCTCGTCCATCATATGGTCAAGCACGAACTCCAGTGCTCTCTTGGCCGACTCCGTGTATTTTTCCTGCTGGAGAACCCTGCCTGCGAGTGCAAGAGCGGCTATCATCAGACCATTCCAGTCGGCAAGTATCTTCGTGTCTGTTGCAGGCCTGGGGCGGCTCTCTCTGGCTGAGCACATCTTTTTCTTCGCGCTGTCTACAAGTCTCTCTATCTCCACTGCGGTCGTTCCCATTTCAGCGGAGATCACCTCGGCTGACCTCTGCACAGATAGCACATTGAGGCCGGTCTGTCTCCCAGCTGCCTCCTCAAGGTAGTTTCCCTCGTCGCTGAGGCCAAAGTGCAGCTCGATGGCTCTCATCTCATCCGTTGAGAGTATCTCTCCGAGTTCCTCAACCGACCACAGATAGAACCGTCCTTCTCCAGCCTCGGAGTCTGCATCTTGGGCTGCATAGAATGCCCCGCTTGAATCGCGGAGGTTTCTGAGAACGTACTGTGCCACTTC
>CAZSTY010000110.1:0-5189 GCA_964609885.1 uncultured archaeon | reverse complement strand
GAGTCGTGGATATCGTGGCCCGAAGAACGAACGCGCGTGTTGTTATGGGACGCGACCTTCTGGTCCTTGAAACTTAGGCGACTGGACAACCACTCTATCCCGTCCCTGCAGACTGGTGACCACCCAGCATAGCATCGGGTTCCCCTTACGTTTAGGACTGAACTATCCATCGCTTCGAGGTATCGGATCACAATATATGTTCAGGTCTTGCTTTCACGGAGACGAATGTGTCTGCGAGTTCCCGACGGCCCACTGCAAGAACGTGGGCCGCGCCCCATTGGGCGGAGGAGCAATCAAGCCCCTCGTACCTTGTGCTGATACTTGCTAATATTGTTTATTAGAAAGCTGAGCATAATATGACGTGCAGGACACGCGAGGCACACGATGCACCCCCAAAATGCCCTGCTTTACATTGGCCCCGACAGTATGTCTGACGAGACTGACGGATGGCTTTGACAGGCCTCCGTGTCCTGCACCTGTCATGCTGGTTCCTTTGTGTACATTCCACGAAGATTACGAATGCCGAAATTGGACATGAGAACGAACAGGGGGCAGACCAGCGTGAAGTCTCTGACATCGGGCATGATGAGAAAGTGGCCAAGCTGGGCGAGCGAGACGGCATTGATTGATAGTATCGCAACTCCCGCAACTGCAAGAGCAATGTTGAACAGGGCTGCATACCTTGCAAACGACTGATTTGCGTCACGCAGGACGATACGACCTCCTTGTACAGTGTCGACAAGAAAGAAGATCATGACAACTATCAGTACCATGTATCCGAAGGCGTAGAAGAGCGCATAAGATACAAGGATCGCCACTGCGATGTAGAAGTATGTCGCAAGCGGGTTGAATGGTCTTGCACGTTGTGTTGCAGTGATCTGGGCAGGCTCGCCCTCGGAGCTGTCATTTGAGTTTCTCATTGCCGAACAACTATGGGTGTATCGTGCTGCCTAATAACTTGGCCCAAAGGGACAATCCAATCGTCGTGGCCTCAAGCAGACGGCATAGAGCACGTCAATGTTTAAAACATAAGTCGTGCTAGTTCAGCCAGACTCGACTAACAAGAGAGTGTAGATTCATGGCTGATGCTATAGAGTGGACAAATGCAGGGCCTGATGAGATAGTCTGGCGCTATCCCAACAACAGGATCAAGTGGGGTTCCCAGCTCATCGTGATGGAGAACCAGGTCGCGATCTTCTACAGGGACGGGAAGGCCCTCGACACCTTCCATGCCGGCCGCCACAAGCTGACCACGAGCAGCATGCCCGGACTTGTCGGATGGCTCCAGAAGAAGGTGAAGGGCGACGTCTTCGAGGCAACCTGCATCTTCGTTTCGCGGGGGCAGTTCCAAGGCAAGTTTGGCGGTAGAGGTCAGACCAGTGACCTTGCCCCTCTGATGTTCCACGGCAACTTCTGGTATCGAGTGAAGGAGCCGAAGATTTTCGTTACCGAGGTAGTCGGTAATCAGAACGCGTACACCACCAAGAAGGTCAACGACTTTCTACGTTCCTTCATGAACGAACGGATTATCGACGAGTTTGCCCACTATGACCTCCAGGCTGTGTTCACACAGCTCGACGAGACTTCAATGAAGGTCAAGACCAAGGTCAGAATGAACTTCGAGCGGATTGGGCTGGAGCTCGTTGATCTGAAGTTTGAGGGCATAGACACCACCGAGAAGTACCGCGAACGCCTGTTCTGGCTCCGGACCGGCGGTGTTGCAGGTCAGCAGCTGGCGGGCATGGAGACCATGAAGGACGCCGCCGAATCACTTGGTCACAGCCCTGGTGCGGGCTTTGGTGCCGGAATGGGCTTCATGGGTGCCATGGGCAGCGTGGTGCAGGGCGGTGGCGGCGGTGCTCCTGCCGCACCTGCTGGTGCGAAGTTCTGTCCGAACTGTGGCACGAAGCTCAACGGTGCGAAGTTCTGTCCGAACTGTGGTTTGAAGATTGGGTAGGCAGTCAATGCCCCCGTCTTCTTTTCTTTTCGTACTGTGACTCACAGCTGGGAGGCCGGGTCAACGGTCTCCGAAAGCATTATGCGATACGAGGGAGTCTCAGCACAGCATGCAGAGCTGTTGCTGAACCGGAAGGATCGACATGCGCTACGACCAGGCTCTTCTTAGGTCCTGTGGTCTTCTGCAGGACACGGTCACTGGCAGCATTGATCTCTCCGGGACTCCAACTCCATACATCTACGACCGGGCCAACCGGATGTTCTACGTTGAACCAGAGAACCGTGCTCCTGACCAACTATTCGAGTCCTTCGCCCAGCTGTCCATGTTCGACTATCTATGGTTTGGCGGCGACCGACCAACGCTTCTCCGCACCTTCGGAGAGCGACGACTGGTTGGTCCGGAGAAGATCGTTGCCGTGGAAACGGGGCGAGTCAGACACACTCTCCTATACCATTTGTTCAATACGAATCGTGACATGCGCCGGGCCGAGCGGCGCCTGAAGACACTTCGTCTGGCTCTTGCGCACAGCGTTGCAGCGTCGGGTCTGGAGATTGCGCCAGTGGACGCTGCAGAGGACTTGATTCGACGGATTGTGGGCGTTCTGCACCTCCTCAGACACGGTGTCTTGGAGTACGAGGGTGACGCGTCGCGCCACAGTGCTGCCGCTCTGATAGACAGGCTTCTCGACTTCGGCGAGTCTGTGGCTGAAGCCGTAGTGAGTCTGTGCGGCGGTGAGAGCGCAGACCTTCTGACCACGCCCTCGCCATCAGCGTTCACCTACGCATCTCTCATGGAGTGGCTCTTCGGAGAGCCGTTATGGTCCGAGGGGTCTGTACCGTTCGATGAGCGTTCAGTGCGCGGCCTCTTGAGGTGGCTGAGTCAGGAGGTGATTGGAGGGGACCGCCTCGAGGCAGGCATACTGGAGTTCCTGCACGAAACATACCTCTCGTTGCCCAGTACTATGTCCGCCCTAGAAGGGCCGTCGTCGAGGGATCTCAAGACCGAACGGCCGAATCGCAGCACCGGGTCATACTACACTCCTGAGGAACTTGCACATGAGATAGTCAGCACAGCTCTTGCGAGGTGGCTGGCAGACCAAGTCCATATCGATGTATACGACCCGACTGATACAGGGTCACTTGATTCATCGATGCGTTCGCGTGCCCTCAGAACTCTGACACGGGTACGTGTACTGGATCCATCGGCGGGAGCGGGAGTCTTCCTGTTCACTGCAGCCGATTGGCTCCTTCGTTCTCGGCGTTTCTTGGGTGATTCGCGTCCTGAGCACATTGTTCGACGCGAGATCATCGAATCGAACATCTACGGAGTGGACCTGCTGAGCTCGGCGACGAATTGCTCGGCCCTCAGGTTGAAACTGTGGCTGCTTCTCAGCTGGCCTCTCTCCCGACCGCTTCCAAATCTCAGACTGCGGTTGGCAACGGGGAACAGTCTCATTGGTGCCATCCGCGACAAATCAGAGGGCCATCGCCTCCGATCCCCTGCTGTTCCCGGTCTTGCCTGGGACTCGGTCTTTCCGGAGGTATTCTCAGATGGCAATGGCGGCTTCGATGTCATTGTCGGCAACCCTCCATATGGCAACATCACCTCTCCTCTGGAACGCGCGGTGATTAGGCACACGTACCCGTGGGAAACGTACGGAGGTCGAGAGGGAACATGGAATAGTGCCTCTCTGTTTCTCGTGCGATCAAGAATGCTACTGAACGACTCTGGTCATCTCGGCCTTCTACTCCCAAACAGCATCCTGAGAGTGCGCCAGTTCTCAAAGACACGGACTTTTCTAAGACGCCAGATGGGTCTATGGGGAGTGACCGACGAGGGCAGCCCTTTCCCGCATGTGACTCTGGAAATGGTGACGCTCTTCGCCTCAGTACGTCCTCGGCCCCAGGCTGAGGCCGTGCGCATACGCACACGCCGGCAGGACATTCCACAAAGCCACCGTGTGACCCGAGAGCGGCTCGACGCACGGGATATCATGGTTCTCTATCATGATGATATCTTTGACAAGGTCTACGATGCTGGACGGACCGGAGTCCTGTCAGCCAGCCGCGGACGTGATATACCTGCGACGCATACCCGACCGAACCGCTTACCTGGCTATGAGGTTCCCTACGCTGCGACGGGACGTAGCGTGAGTAAGTACGGCTTCAACGAGTTTCACCTTAGTTTTACTGACGACTGGTTTGAGAGTGACCGACTCCTTCGCGAGTCCTATGAGAGCCAGTTCCTAGTGTCGACTAAGAACCTCCCGTTTCCCCGATGCGCGTTGAAGCCTCGGGGAATGTTGCATGGCGGGGGTGTTGTCAGAATCCGTGTCCACAGTCCACGTATGAACGAGGCAGCGATAGGACTCATCCTAAACTCTGAGCTTGTCAGGTACGTCTGCATGCGCTATCTGACAAACTACTCACAGCTGACGACATGTCTCAACACGGGGATCATGGAAGAGATTCCAGTGGCCTATCCCGACGAGGATTTTGTGTTCCAGATTCTCTTTCGCATACTCCAGCATCTTCACAGGGGCAATGGCTATGCAGGTAGACTCTTGAAGAGCATTGAAACGATTGCAAATGCCCTTGTCTATGAGCTCTATCTCTTGGACAGCTCTGCTCTGTTGGACACAGTCACACAGATTGTTGACGGGGTTCATGGTCCTTCGAGATTGCAGGACCTGCTTGACATACTCGTCACCAAAAAGACGATGCGACTGGCACAAGAGGTCATGAGCAATCCTCTTGTCGAGCGCGTCAGGAGTGCTCCAAGAATGGAGTGGTCTCGCTGACACTGACGCTTATATAGGCGAGCCAGACACTCAGTGCGAACCTCGATGGTGACGGAAGACAGAGCCCAAGACGATTCGGAGGAGCTGGCCGAATCTATAGTGGAATCGGTGTCGGCTAGCGAGAGTGCTGAGGAAGATGGCCTTACCGCCCGAGAGCGTGAGATTGAGCGACGGGTGGCGGAGGAGCGGCGCAGGAAGGGCGAGGAGGTGAAGAGGCGTCTGAAGAGCAGAGGCATTAGTCCTCTTCGCTATCGCTGGCCGGCAGGCATTCTTCTCGGTGCAGCAGTGCTCTCTCTCTGGACAGAGTTTTCTGTAGTGATGGTGCATCCCCCGGGAATCGGATTCGATACCTTCTTCGAGGTCTATCTCCAATATGGCAGCGTATTCTTCCTGTTCCCCATTATCTCAGGCATATTCTTGGTGCTCTGTGCG
>CAZSTY010000109.1:0-5200 GCA_964609885.1 uncultured archaeon | reverse complement strand
CCAAGCGAATTGTCACGGTAGTTGTCGGGGACACTCCGTCGAGCATACTGGGCATGCTGGACGTAAATCAGGATCGTGTGAGTCGTCTCAAGGAGGCGGTGGCGAGGGGGCAGCTCGATGCAGGAGCAAAGCTGGTTTCTTCGGAGATTATTGAGGAGTTCTCAATCACTGGTACTCCAAGACAGGTCGCAGAGAAGTTCAGCCACTTCGCACAGATGGGAGTGACCGAATTCGTATTCGGGCCGCCTTTCGGTCGCAACTGGAGAGAAACAGTTCGTGACATTTTGACGCATGCGCGAAACCTGTGATGCGCCTACAACGGTAGCTCAATAGAGGTATTTCGACAGGTCCAGAACACTGGGGTCAACACTCCAGCCACGGTCAGATGCGTTCCAGTGTCTGCTCAGATCATCCATTGGGCGAGATCCGGATAGCCCGACTGTCATGATTGGTTGCACGAAGTGCACACCATCCTCGTTCTCCAAGGACCTGAACAACTTGTAGTACCGAACTTGATGTATGCCCGGTACGTCAATCCATAGAATCATGCCATGGTCAGACAGGTATGCAAAGGAGGAGGGCAACAGCTGAGAGAACCCTAGGATACGCTGTTTCCATGACTCATTGCACACTATCTCAAAACAGAAATTCGTGGAGAGACCCACTCCGCCGAAAGCGACAAAGGGCAACATTATTCCCCTCTCGCGGATCTTGCGTATTGAGTATGCAACCGAGGGCGCAGACATATCGATTCCCATCAGGCGCAGATTGTCACGAATCTTCCTCGCCGAGGCCCGACCATCGATTCTGAGTTGGGATGCTATGACAAAGTCCAGAGGGGAGAGGCCTCGTTTGGGGCCACCACACCACAGAGTCCTGCTCGGGTCTATGCGAGGCGGGGGAACAGATGTGTCGACCATGGACTCGAGCTGCTCAGGAAACGCCCATTCATTCCCGTCGTATAGGGACAGGGTGGTCGTTCGGGCCATGCCAATCTGACTGTGAAGAGTCACTTGTTCGAACACCCTCCCGACCAACCGATTGATGCTCGACTCGAAGGCCTGGACCCGCTCCTCGTTTCCAGGGAAGAGAAAGGAGGCGTACCCCGTTTCGGACATCGTTGTTCTCAGAATGCTACGCGTGAAGGGGAAATCAGCCAGACCGCTCTCGACATCGGACCATCGCACGCCGTCTGTGAGCTTGAAGAACAGCATAAAGGAGTGAATCCCAAACGCGGTCGTATCGATGAGGTAGGAGAAGCGCAGCCCGTGCCGCTCTCGCAGACGTTGAATTGACCGTCCCACGGTACGTGGGACTATGTTGAGTGCCTCTGCTGCATCGTAATTCGTGGCCTCAGGGTTCTCTGAGAAGAACTGTAAGACTTTCAGATCCACAGGCCTCAGGGGGGCATCCGTGACCATGAACGCAAAGCTGTATGCGGACTTGATTGCGTCCAGTGTGTAAAGGTTGTATCGCTGCAATGTCTCTAGGTTCTCAATTAGCTTCGCCTTCAGAGTGGCGGACACCGGTAGGATGCTTGGGTCCACCGGATGCTTCGCAAACTCGGGATGCTCCCTTAGACGCTGGGCAATCTCAGTAGCCTTTCTGACCGAAACAACTCCCTCGCACATCGCCAGATATACCCTGATGACCTCGAGGTAGAACTGTGCTGCAGGGTCATCAACGGCCGGAATCAGATGATCATATGGAGTAGTGAAATCGCAAATAGGGTGATGATCATCCGAGTCCAATACCATTTCGCCTCAACTGGGGGCGTTGTCAACTTGCAGTCCTCGCTGTGAGGGGCGAGGCTTGTCGAATACGCAGTTGAACTGCTTGCCTCAAAACAGGCAATAATTCTTTCCCAACGATACGATCCTCGGTGACTGATGCACAGATTTGGGCATCGCCACCTGCAAGACGTACCAATGACTGAGCAAAGTGAGCCACATCGACACTTGCTGGGAGGGAGAGGTCAAACAGACTGAGTTGATCACCCGAGAGAAGACGAGCATATGGGAACTGTGAGAATCGCCCCTCGAGTAGACGCGTGATACGCCGCCCCTCTGACCAATCCTGCACAGACACTATGACTCGCTCTGGCAGACCTATGTCCCTCACGAAGACATATGGTCGTACCAGCGATTTCTTCAACAAGGCGAGCCTGCGTCGCAGAGTTCTTCCTCGGGGCACAGGAAGACCATGAAGACGTATCTCCGCCGCTGCATCGTCGTACGTGGCGAAATAGTTGTCTTCGAGCACCGTGAGAATCGCCAAGTCTGCGGGCGTCAGTGATCCCACCTTCGCTGAGGTTGGTTCGTCTTCCGATTCCGGAAAGATGTCAGTGTAGTTCCTTGCTGCACTCATGGCCGCCTCGAATCTGAAGCTCAGGTCGATATTCCAAGATGACCCGTCAAAGTCTGCCAGATAGAAGCTGTGCTGGGGACCTGTTGAAGTTTCAAAGAGGACATCCAACAGGTATGGCTTTCTGGTGAACCTGCGAAGCTGAGGCAGGAACCAAGATAGCTCACGATCCCTGTGCAAGAGGGCCTCGAAATAGACCCGGTTGTCCATCATGGACGTGAGTACCGACCTTGCAGTCGCATAGACGCTTGGTCGAGACTGCAGCCAGCGCGTGAACTTTCCCAGAGTTTTCGTGTCACCTTCGGATTGGGCCCATCCAAAGACTACAGTCATATCAAGAAGCGGATACTTGAGCAGACCTTTTATCCGGAAGCCCGTCTTCCGGACAAGATTACGCAGCAGTTGGCTGACAGCCGATCTGGATAGACCCAAGTCTTCACTCAGTGCCGCGGGTCGCAACCATGGCCGCAAGACTGCCCTCCTGAAGAGTCTGAACTCCGACCTTGTCAGGTTCACCATCTCGCAACACCGCGTTTTCAGTGGTGCGGCCATTTGTTAAGATTTCTGCGGTCCAATGTTACATTTTGGGAAAAAGATGCAATGTGTTGAGACAACGGTCCTCCAGAACTGGAGAGAATCATGGTTATTGGCACGAATTCTTGAGGGTGCTGCCACGCGGGTTGCTTTATCAGACGCTTGGGCATCTAATCAATCAAAAGACTGCAGACGGAACGGACCAAAACTAGCAGATGATGGACCGTTCCGTGATGCTATGACACCGGATGTGTGACATGACATGGCAGAACCGACTACCGCCCAACTGCGGGCCGCCTACGAGAGAATGGCAACAAACGAGTGTATTCTCCACCTGCTCAGCATGGGAGTGGTCAAGGAGATCTCCACTGTGGTGAGAGCACCATTCAGAGACCCATGCCCATTCTAGCCCATATGCTGAATCGGGGTTTGCAGGTGGGAGGTGCTGCTGCCTTGAGCCCATGCTCACGTCCGTGTTTCAATTGGCATGAATGGAGGTACGACAAGAGATGGACCCGTATGCACCTGATCCCGCACCGTTCTGAACGAACGAGCACTTGAGCTACTTGAACATAACAACGAGAAAAGGAGGTTTGAGAAGAGATGGACCCGTATGCACCTGATCCCGCACCGTTCTGAGAGAACTAGAAAACCAGCAACAATCGGAGGATGAATACGTGATTAGAACTGAAAGTATCGAAACAACCAGCACAGTAATGTCACTCTCCATTGGGAGAGAAGTTGACCCATTCACTGACTCTGAACTCGTCAGACTGACGGCATTGAACCTAGAGATGGCGGTGAGGAATCTCATCAATGCAGGCTGCAGCCCCGAGTGCCTGACACTCACAGCAGACCTTGTGACACACCGCCTTGTGGCTATGCCAAGGCCTGACGGAAGTGTGAGGGTCATAGTTGTCAACGAGTGACAACACTGTACATCGGGATGCCTAGGGGCTGGCTGAATGCCCCGCGGCATCCTGGTGCAATGCCACATTCATAGACAGCCATATGACCGGGGCTGGTGGCTGAGTCACCTAATGGCCCTGTTGTCTGCTCTGGGAGCCACACCGGATGTCGACACAAAGACCAAAAGACGAAAAAGACCTTGATGACACACGATGGGGGGATGAGATACACGCGGCGGCAGTCGCCGCGGTGAGGGGGATCCTCAAGTGTCGGGGGAAAAGGTTTCGGAGGCGCTGATGTCCATATTTTCGTGGCGCAACTATTCGGTGTACCTGCTCACCGCGTGGGTGTTCACTGGTTTTAGCATAATGAACTCATTCTTCAATCTCTACATGAGGGCGGTCGGCTGGGACTATGCCGCGTTGGGAATGGTTGTTGCAATCTCATCATCGCTATCGGCGGTATTCAGGGTAGTCGGCGGATATGTTGGTGACACAGTGAACAGGAAGACCCTGTCTGTTGTCGCCATGTTATGCATGGCGGGCTATTTTGTATTGATAGGCCTGTTCACCGAGCCAATAATGATAGTGTTGGCACTGTTGTCGTATGCTACAACGGACATCGCCAAGAGCGGATCCTCAGCGTACATCTTGGACAATACCCCCCGTGAGCACAGCGGTCTGGCCCTGTCTCTCTTCCACGCAGGTCGTGTCTTTGGCGTTGTGACTCTTATTGCTTTCAACCTCATGGTTCCAGTCTTTGGGTTCCCAGTTAGTTTCAGACTCATGTCGATAGCTGCAGGTATCTCACTCGTGATATGCTCTGCAGTGAGAACCGTGTACTTGGAGCCGAGCAGAGTTGAGAACAGAACAAGAGAGGTGGCTGTCTGGAGGGACTTTGTCTCGGAAATGTGGCATGCAATAAAGACTCTGGCAAGGGTGTTGCCCGGAGCCTTAGCGATCATCATAATCGATGCGTTCAGTGACGCACTGTTCAACTTCGGGGCACTCATCTACGCCAACGAGTCCCTCGGGGTGTCAATCACAGGCATCGGGATAATGCTTGCTGTGACGCTCATCATCTCGGTACCTCTTCTCCTCAAGATAGGACGGATGACGGATCGCCTCGGCGTCAAGCGTACAGCGCTCATAGTCTATTCAATGATGCCAGTCTGCACGGGTCTCCTCTTCGTAGCTCCTCACTTTCCTCTCTGGGCGTCCGAATCGGTCATGCTTCAAGCAGAGAGCACTATCGATGGACTTGGAGCCGTGTTCACGACCGCATTCATTGCAATCGTCCTAAAGAGAATCAATGATGCCCTCTGGTGGTTGATTGTCACCACTATGATACAGAAAAAGCTCCCTCATGCTGACAGTGCCAAGTTCCTGGCAAT
>CAZSTY010000108.1:0-5223 GCA_964609885.1 uncultured archaeon | reverse complement strand
CTCGGAGCCATCGACCTGTGGAACGAGGGATACAACGGTACCGGGACCACCGTGGCCGTACTCGACAGCGGAGCGTGGGCAGACCACCCAGACTTGAAAGATAGAATCATCGGGTTCGAAGACTATGTCAACGGACTGAGCGACCTCGACCCTTCGGACGGGATCGAAGCCTACGATGACAATGGCCACGGAACAGCCACTGCATGGCTTGTCGCAGGAACCGGAGAAGCGAACGGAGTGTTTCGCGGTATCGCTCCGGGAGCCGACCTTCTGATCGTGAAGATACTCGACTCTGACGGTACTACGGACGACTCTGTGATTGCGCAGGGCGTCGAGTTTGCTGTAGATCAGGGAGTAGATGTCATCAGCCTGAGTGTAGGTGGGCCTTGGGAAGACACTAGCTTCAAGCAGCCCTCAATCGAGGCGTGCAATGCCGCTGTTGAGAAGGGAGTTGCGGTCGTAGTGGCGGCTGGAAACTCCGGACCTGCAGCGAATACCGTCAACGCACCGGGCGTTGCTGATGAGGTGATCACTGTTGGAGCCTCATCAGGTCTTGAAGGCGTAGTGGCATTCAGCTCCAGAGGGCCAGTGATACGGACGAGGACAAACCCGGTCGGCGTATTTCCAAAACCAGATGTGGTTGCTCCTGGATATGAGGTCTTTTCAGGCCGCTGGAAGGATGCCAGCACCTACGAATACCCAGTCTATAACAGCAGCCAATTTGGCAATCTGTACACCAGATGGTCTGGTACATCCGCGGCGACCCCACAAGTGGCCGGACTCGTCGCACTCCTCAGGAACAAGCATGTCGGCCTTCCGCCCCTTGCGGCCAAGGCATTCTTGATGGCAGGGGCCACCGACCTAGGTCAGGACTCGATGGCTCAGGGCATGGGCGTTGCAAACGTGAGCAAGACATCTGAACTGATCACGCAGACTTCCAAGGTTGTGGCAGTCATGGCACCTCTGAGATATCCGACTCTGCCCCAGGGAACCAATGTCTTCATAGTGGGAGAGGAACGCCAGCCACAGAACGTCACGGTCATCTCAACAGCAAACTTCGGCACCACATCAATCGAACTTTCAGGCAACGCCTCTCAGTTTGTCAATGTGTCGACGAGTAGCATCGATATCACCGTTGGATACACGTACTTTGGTATCAACCTCGACATTCCCGAGGACCTCCCACTGTCAGCAATCGGATACTATGACGGGAACGTGACTCTCATTCAGGGCAGCAAGGTTCTTGCGAGGATGCAACTCGAACTGACCATAACATCGTTCGGCGGCAGGCTCCTCGTTGATATGTCACACCATTCGGCAGAAGACCCAGACGATCCGTCATACTACAGCTATTTCAAGGAGTATCTCAGAGGGCAGGGCGTCACGACTGCATGGCTTGGAACACCCGAGAACCCCGTCCTTGTGGACTCTGACACTCTGAGTGATGCAGAGGTCTTCATGATCATGGACACGGAGACCACATACACGAAGACGGAGATAGAGGCCATCCACAAGTTTGTGGAAGATGGTGGTACCCTTGTCATGTTGTCCGAGTTCTACGACGACTCCACACACACGGCCTCTTTCGCTATCGACTCGTATAACGAGATACTCGAGCCGTATGGTATCCAGTGTGAGCGGTACGGAATTGGGACCGGCATTGGTCCAAACACAGGGGTTGTGTATGGTGAGGGATACGGAGGCGTTGTTGAGAATGACACCTTAACCGAGGGGGTTCACCGTCTATACATCCTTCAGGGTAGCACACTCAGAGTCGACTCATCCGTCGCGGGCGCGAAGGGTCTATTCTGGATTGATAGTCAGAAGGAACATGCCATTGTTGCCACGGCTCAGTACGGACGCGGCAAGGTGATAGTGATCTCAGACGGCTCGACCCTCTACGACACCACGCTCTACGATGCAATAAAGGCCGACGCGGACAACCTCAGGCTATTGAGAAATCTTGCAGCGTACATCGTGCCAGCAGTGCCAAGAATCTACGACGTGCGCCTTGAGGCGGGGTATATCGGTGAAACCGCAAACCTCACAGCATTCATCTTTGATGAGGACCTTGATAGTGTCAGGATTGTCGTGGGGACGCCCGATGGTGGCAGCTTTGAAGTGACACCCACAGCGACACTTGGCTACAAGTTCGCAACGAGTTTCACTCTCGAATCTGCTGGCTTCTACAACATCTCGATCCTTGCCACGGACGAAGAAGGCAATGTGCGGGTCTTTCAGAAGACACTCCTCATTCCGGTACGGGCTGTCGACGACCTCTTCATAACGACTGTCGTAGATTCTCTGTTGGTCGTTGTCGCAGTTGGCATCGCCTATGTTCTCATGATCAAGTTCAGGGCCAAGCGACCTCGGAAACGAGGCGGAGAACCAGAATGGGAGATCCCAGTCACCGACGGTGGAACACCACCCGAGATTGTGTGACCTAGGGATTCAGTGGCCCAAGAGTCTCCTCCAGGAGCGACTTGAGTTCCTCATGAGGGGGTTTCAGGAGCGGAGCCTCGTCCAATCTTGAACCACCCAACATGCGATGCAGTATCTGGAAACCCACGGGGGCGGCCATACGCGAGGATAGGACCTGCCCGCCAATCACTCGCCCAGACTTATCCGTGACAATCGCAGTTCGCGTAAACTCTGCTGGGTCCTCAGCAAATGTGACATGTGCCTGCACACCCAGCGACTGTGCAAGAGTAGTCGATTCACCCATGCAGACAATCTCGGTTCCAAATATGCGGTCGTACTGGAACCGCAGGCTGACATCAGAGTACATCTTGCGGCCGCCAGCAGCCAGAAGACCTGCCTGACGACCGGCACGCGCAGCCACACTGCCCACAGGCATCAGGACTGGCTTTCCGGTCAGGAAGTCTGGCATTTCGACACAGTCCCCCACGGCGTAGATGTCGCTGGCAGAGGTTTCCATCCGCTCGTTGACAGATATACCTCCCAGAGGACCAATCCGTAGACCCATCAAGGATGCCAACTGCGTGTTGGGCTTCACACCGGTCATGAAGAGCACGGCTTGGACCTTGATTGTCTGTGCACCAAGAGAGAGGGCTTCCACGACGCCAGACCCCAGCACCTGTTCGGGGGAGACCCCTTCGTGCACTATAAGAGAGGATGGAAACCGCCGAAGTAGTTCAGCGCTGAGCTCAGGTTCGAGAAGACGTCGCAACAATCGGGAGCGAACAACCAAGTGAACCTCCTTTCCCATAGACAGAAGCCTCTCCGCTGCCTCGAGACCACTGAAGCCAGCACCAACCACTGCCACGCTGGAGACTTCTTCGAGTCGCTCGCCCACCCTCAACGCATCGCTGATGTTCCCGATTGTGAACACACCAGCAAGATTGGTGCCCTCAATCGCTGGCACGACGGGAGTTCCACCAGTGGCGATGACGAGCTTGTCGTAGCCAACTCTCTCAGTTGTCCCCTTCTCGGTACGCACAGTGAGCTCCTTGGCGTTGGGATCTCCTCCTGTCACCTCAACGCCTTGCCGAACTGTCACACCTCGCTTCTCGAGTGCATCCGGCGACCAGTCAGGTATGCCAAGATTTTGCAGGGCCGGGGACTGAAATGCCAGTGTCACACCCGGTTTCCGATGGGCTGGTATCTCATCACGCGTCAGAATGATGACATCTGCATCAGGAGCGAAAGTCTTCGCTGTGAGTGCCGCCGAAACTCCGCCGGGACCGTATCCTATCACTACGAGCTTCATGATCCAACCTCTAAGATAGTGCCCTATGTCGTCTGGCAAGCACGAATATAACTGTGACTCCGGCCACCGCTGCAACAATGATGCCAACGCGGGAATAGTCCGTAGTGACCGTCAGTATGCCAATGAACTTCTCAATAGTCACGCCCGCTGTGTCAGTGACGACAGCGTAGACCTGATGCTCCCCTGGCGCGAAGCCGCTGGCTGCCACAGTGAACGGGTATACTCCTTCTTCACCCTGAAGTGTGAAGTTCAACCAAAAGCCCAGAGGACTGTGAAATGCCACTTGGACCGTGTCAACTGAGGCGGATCCTTCCACGACTATTGTGCCCTTCACTATGCTCTCCACAAGTGGCCCCACCGCGACCGTCGTTGTGTTCAGCACTGCACTGAGGATCTTTACGCGTGCGGCCGTCGCTCTTGACAAGACTAGGATGGGCGCTCTTAGAGAGAGCGAGGACCCTGTGATGTTCAGAAGTAGAGCGGGTGCGTCCGGCGTGTCTATGGCGCCAGTGTCTACCTCAATGCTGGGCTCATTAGTGCACGGCCCGCTGCCCGAGAGCAGGGATGTCATGGACCCGTCAACGACAGACCAGTGATACTGCAAGTCTGACAGGCGTGTGTCAATATCGGATACGTCAAAGGACACCCTCCACTCGTTTCCACTGTGTTCCATGTTGAGATTGGCGAGATACGGCGCCCATCGATCACTGATGGTCAGCCACCCGGTCTCATCAACTAGGGCGGACCCAACAGAACTCTCCACTCTGACAGAGAGGGGCAGCACTGGCGAGATGTCCAGCCACACGAAGAGTGATGTACTGCGATTCCATAGTGTCACCTGTTCGCTGCTCTCGGCAAAAGATGCACCATTCCACCTGTACACCGTAGCGACTTCACCAGTCACGTTGACCAGAACGTCAACTCCGTCTTTGCCCGTCGCCTTGTTGTTATCGGTATCCCATCCTACCGTGAGCACTCCCGAGCCGAAATCAGGCATCTCTCGGGTTGTGACTGCTACAGCCAAGCGCTCAGTGGAGGCAAATGTCTTGACCGTCACCAAGTCTTGGCCTCCGGGAAGTGCATCCTCAACATCGGGCCCCCATGC
The DNA here is from genome assembly GCA_964609885.1 of uncultured archaeon. Taxonomy (GTDB): domain Archaea; phylum Asgardarchaeota; class Thorarchaeia; order Thorarchaeales; family Thorarchaeaceae; genus B65-G9. Next base: position 388 of record CAZSTY010000108.1, on the reverse strand, counting down.
TGTGTCAACACCCGACCATTCCGCGATAGAGCTCCCCGCCAACGGCTCTGGCGAGTAGACTGTCCTGACAGCCTCCAACGCATCTACTGCGCCAAAGCCCCAGTCGAACTCGGGCGGATCGTTATGATGGGCCTTGCCTCCAGCGCCCTGCACCACAGCTGAGTACAACGCCCAACCGGTCTTCTCACCAAGCGCTTGACAGACCAGAGCAAGCACTCCCGCAACGTGTGGTGACGCCATGCTAGTACCGCTCCTCGAGATCCAGAGCGAGCTGAGGCTGTTACGAGCGGCAGTGATTCCAAGCCCCGGAGCCACAACTTCAGGCTTCTGTACTCCATCAATCCGAGGGCCACGTCCAGAGCTTGCGGACAGAGTTGAGAGATAGTCG